>CALETX010000285.1 GCA_937920455.1 uncultured bacterium | reverse complement strand
GGGGGGGGCAACTTCGGGGAGCTGTATCGGAGGTATGCGCAAGATTTTGGACTCGTGCGCGACTCGGGTTGGGACTGTCATATTCCGGGTCTCCCTGATATCAGCATGGTGGCTCAGACGCACGTTTTTGGAATCAATGCGGCCTCAGCGTCTGATCTTACGCGTGGCGAGATAGAGGGCCGCAGGCAGATTAGATCGTTAATGGATATGCTGCGAAAACACGGCGGCGGAGAGCCTCCTGTCCTTGTGCAACTTGCTAGCGCACTGGGTGTCCGTGAAAGTAGGACTCTGAGCGGGGCGTATTGTTTGACAGAGGGCGATGTTCTCAACGGTGTTCGTTTTGCTGATTCGGTGGCGAATGGAAGTTATCGAGTTGATGTGCATCCCCCGGAGGGCGGCGGCTTCGTGTTCAAGTATCTGGATGGAAGGATGGTTTCGATCCACCACGATGGCTGTCAAATCGGGAGATGGCGCGAACCTACCTGTGAAAACCCGACTTTCTATCAAGTTCCGTACAGGTGCCTGTTCCATCCATCGGTTCGAAATCTGTTGTTTGCTGGACGCTGCATCTGCGCCGATGCTGGAGCGTTCGGAGCGATAAGAGTGATGGTGAACTGCAACCAGACGGGAGAGGCGGCCGGCGTGGCTGCTGCTATTGCTGCTCGATACGGTGTTGATGTCGCTGATGTTGATACAGACGCTTTGCGCAAGGAGCTTGCAGACGGCGGCTCGATTATCGTCTAGGAACAACTGACGGAAAAAACGCGAGAAATTGGAATGTTGACCGAGACTTTTCAATACGTGAGCAGCGCAGACATGACAGGGCCGCTGCTTGCCGATGTGTGTTTCGGGCGCACCGGCAAGCCCAAGCCTCTTGTTGTTGTGATGCATGGTTACAGCGGATGTCGGAAGGATGTAGCTGCAGATATACACGATCTGGCATTACGGGGTGTGGTGGCAGTGGCGCCGGATATGCGTGGCAGAGGTGGCTCAGCAGGACGGTGGGACTCAGGCGGGCTGGACGTGCATGATATTCTTGATGCTGTCGTGGCGACGTTCGAGAAATACGCTGGCGAAGTTGATACGATGCGGCTCAACATCGTTGGATATAGCGGCGGCGGAGGGAACGCAATAGCCTGCATGGTGAGGTTTCCGGATCTCTTTCGGACGGCAGTTTCCTTCTTCGGGATAAGCAATTACGGATGGTGGTACAAGAGCAAAGGGCGACCGGATTGCAACGATATCATGGAAAAGGTGCTTGGTGGCAGGCCTGACCAGATACCAGAGGTGTATGAGGCGAGGAACTTCATACCAGCCGCTGCCAATGCGTGTTGCGGGCGATTGCATTTCTTCTGGGACGAGGAAGAGACACAGTGCCCTCCGGCAATGGTTGAAGAATGGCTGTCCGTTCATCGCGCGGCAGGTCTCGAAAACGCGCTCACGCATGTGAGCAGAAAATCGGATGTCCGCCGGTGGATCCACGCCTATCGGACTGTGAACGCCGATCTGAAGTTTGCGGACGATATTTTTCTGGCTGACTTCGTGAGGCAAGTTGAAAGTGACGAGCGCCTTCCAGCTTGCGGGCGCTTGGTTGTGCCTGGGTATCTTGTGACGAGACACTTTCAGGTCTGGATTGAAGACGGACAGAGGGGCAAGGTAGTCGTTGAGTATGATCTTAGAGGCCGTTCTCCTGTTGTGAAGGTCGTGGAAAATCCCGGAGGATATTCGGTGTATGTTCGTGCAGATTCGCCTTTGGCGCGCCTGGGAAGGACGGCTGTCAATGGGCGTGGGTGAAGTTGGGGAATTTTCATTCAGTGTGGACTGGCAGTGGCAAGGAGCGCGGGATCTTTCCCTATCTTCAATCACTTCCATAGACTGAGCAGATATCAATATTCCTGAGGACATCCATCTCGAAATGTGCGCATTCAGGAGCCTTGTTCAGGACATGGGGTGCTTCTTTTTTCTGCCGTTTTGTCAGGTGGCAACTCCAGGGCCTGGCTAAACGCGATATTCAGCTTCATACGAACCTGAAATCCGGAATCTGAGCAGACTTTATGCACTCGTGCACTGCGTCCCACATATTGTCCTGATATGCGCGGCTCGTGTAAAGGCCGAGAAGAGAAAATGTCAAAGTGGTTGTGGCTTGTGCGCGTGTTTGACGACGTGCCCGCGCCCTTTGGGCGATGTCTCCGAACACGGCGGCAAGGGCTTTTCGCTTGCCATCGGCTGTAAAGATGCCGCCATGGTTGCTGATGTCATTGGCATCGGGCATATCGAAGGTGGGCCAGTTCAGGAAACCGTTGACATGCGGCATCAATGTTTCCATGAGTATTCTTGCATAGTTCGCATGTTCCTCTTCGGTACGAAACGGCAAGTCACAAAGGAACCTAGATGTTCCTCCACCATACCAGCCAAATTCCTGGACAACTACTGGTTTGCCATAGAAATCCATTCTTGCATTTGCGATGCATGCGCTCAGCCAGTAGTCCAGAGCTTCGCCTCCGTCGAGAGGATCGCCTCTACCATTGGGAACGCATTGCCAGGCTGGGTAGGGATGGAACGTAACGAAATCAAAGAGGTCATGAAGTGCCCTGTTGTGGAAGCCGTTGGCTAGAAAGAGATCCTGATCAGGCGACAGCCATGCATTATTGCCCTGGCATATCATGTGATCCGGGTCGGTGGACCGTATCACCTGGCATTGCCGTTTGCACCACTCGTATCCTCGATCGTTCAGATAGTTTCGGAAGTCGAATGCGAGCAGATCGAACGGACGGTCCTCGAACCTCACGCTGGCAGGGACATCATCAAAGGTCTTGTAACTCTTGCCGCAAATACGATTCATAGTATCCACCGTCCCATATTTTGCTTCGAGCCAGGCCGGCCATTGGTCTTTGAGCATGCGCTGGATCCTGATGGCGGATGGTCCTTCTGGCGGCATACCATGTGGGGCATCCCAGTAAAGAAGTTCATTGCGAAGATCCCATGCCCATATGGCGGGATGTCCCCGGAAATGGCTGCAGAATGCCTCCCAGAACGCGCAATCCCAGTCAAGCTGACGACCACTATCCGCAAGACGCTCAACATCGAACCAGTCGTTTCCGCCGATATATCCGCCCACCGGCATGAGATATATGCCGTGTTTTTCTGCGAGGGAAATGAAGGTTTCCCAGCTCCGGAGGCCTTGTGCTTTGAAACCAGTCTTTTGATCGTATACGCAGTTCACACCGATGGGCTGTCGCAGACAGTTGAGCCCGAGTTCAGACATGAGTCCCAACCGGCGATCACAGTCATCGGCATTGAAGTTACCAAATAGCGTTCCCTGACATGGGTGAGTGGTATCGAGCACATTGCCGCCAAATGGGGTGATAGACGTGTTGGTTCCGTCGAGCTCGAAGTTCCACCTATCTTTTGCCACTCGCACAAGCTTCATGCGTCCTGCCTTTCGTTATTGCCGTCCTTAGCAAGTCAACACTCACCTATAGAAGTTTGATCCCGTAGAGCAATGCGGCGCATTTAGTGCGCGTGAGAACAAGGCTTTAGGAGACACGGCCGTCCCCCAGATGCCAGCCGGTCCACATCATGCCTGTGCCGGTTTGGTTCTGGAAGCATGATGGATGAAGACGGCCAAACCAATCTCTTCAAACATTCCATACACGACATATATAAAAAATGTCAGTGGTTGCGAAGGAAAACTCAAATGTCTTATAAGTGGATCTATGTGCCGCATGATGGCCCTGACATGTCGTTGAGCGGATTTGCACTATTGACAGAGCGTTTCTGAACAGCCGGTTGTTGAAGGCATCAGGACATTGCGATACATGTTCAGGTTGTCCATGAGATGAAAAAGAGGCGGGGCGCAGTCATGAGTCCACAGACTAGAGCAGCTCAGGTTGGCGCGAAGCTGAAACTTTCCTGGCGGGTTGGAATCACGCAATGGGAGCACGATGACGCTTTTGAGATGCTCCTTGAACTGTTGGGTAAGCGTCGTCGAATAGTGGATGAAGCGGCGCTGTTCGACTCTATTACCCATCATCTTTATATCCCTCTGGACAAGTATGCAGGAATGATGAACGTGGCCAGCCGGAGGATGGAGGCTTTACGCTCAGCAGGAATAGGTTCGGTCGGTATCAACGTGCTTTGCACCATTGGCCATATCAACGAGGGGTGGTCATACATGCCGCCACTGCCATTTCAGCCCATGGTTGGACATGATGGCAGCGTCTCAAGAAGCTGTGCATGTCCGAACACGGTGGCGTTCAGAGCATACATCCGCTCAAAATACGAGATTGTCGCAAAGGCCCGTCCTGACTTCATCTGGGTGGACGACGATATCCGCATGCACCACCACGGGGTGGCCTGGGGATGTTTTTGTTCAACATGTCTCGCCACGTTTGCCCGGAGTGCGGGCCGTGCTTACAATCGGGAGGAACTGTTGGAGGCCTTTAACGATCCGGCGCAGGGACGCTTGCGGGAGCTTTGGGTGGAGCAGAACATTGCAGCGTTGGAGTCTCTCCTTGCAGAGATACGCGACGTCATCGTCAGCGTTGACGGAAAAATAGAAATCGGCCTCATGACAGCGGGCCCAGGTTGGACCACATATTCGGGGCAGGCGCTCGATCGCTGGTTTGCGGCGCTGGGAGCTACCAAGGCGCGGCCTGGCGGCGGATTCTATTCGGACGATGCCCCACGCGAAATGCTTGTCAAAGTGCACGAATGCGGCCGTCAACGAGCTAGCCTGCCGCCGTTTGTCACAGAGATTCAGTACGAACTTGAAAACTTCCCGTATCAACGGCTGAAGAAGTCCGCCACCGCCCTGGTGGACGAATGCAGTCTTGCTTTGGCGCATGGCATGAATGGCATTGCATTCAATGTCATGGGCACGCCAACATACGCTGATGATTTTGCCCATTGGATGGAGGCTGTGCTGGCTGCGCGGTCCTTGTGGGAAAAGTGGCTTGAGATTGTTGGGAGACTTTCCACCTCGGGTTTGTGGCCTGCGTGGACGCCCGGGTTGGTGGCTCGCAGGAAAGTACGTCCGAACGAAAATTGGCTGAGCTGGTCGGATCAGCATAACATCAACCAGTCGATGGTGCTGGCTGAGATAGGCATTCCACTTGCTTCCGACCGCTGCCGCAATCCGGTTGTGCTGTGCGGAAGGATTGCAGAAGCGTTGTCTGATGACGAAGTTCGAAGTTTTCTAGCCAGTGGGGTCCTGATGGATTCCACAGCACTTGGCGTCCTGGAGGAGAGAGGCTTGGCGCATTTGGCTGGCGTGAAGATTGCAAAACGCCTTGACAACGGAGTTATGGAGCGATTCACCGACGACACTCTTAACGGCAGCGCGGCCGGCAAGCTTCGCGACGCTAGGATCGAGTTTTGGGGAGATGCCACCGGCATGGGCGACGTATTGGAGCCGTCATGCGCCGGAGTTCGTGTCCTGACTGTTATAGAGGACTATTTTGCCAGGCCCGTTGGACCAGGAATGACGGCATTTGAAAATGAACTGGGCGGTCGGGTAGTAGTTATGGGTTATGCGCCGTGGATATTTCTTCATTCTGCGGCCAAGCGATTGCAACTGCAGAATGTTGCCGACTGGATAGGCCGCGATGCCCTGCCGGTCAGAGTGGAGGAGCCGGTCTCGTTGGTGCCTGTGGCGCGGGTAGCGGAAGATCGGAAGCGCGCCGGAGTGATGCTGTTAAACGCAGGCATGGACGAAATCGCCGAAGCGACCATTTCGATCAGGATCCGGGCGCAAGAGATTTTCCAATTAGCCGTTGGGAAACGGGTCCGGGTGCTGGAACATAAGTATAGCTATTCAGGCGTAGTAATTAGACTGCGCGACATTGAACCGTGGGGGCTTCGGATTATTTTAGTCGGCGACTAAAAGAGGGGAACGAGTAACGTAGTGGTATGTCTCTGGACACTTTTTTGCTGTCCTTGCCCTCGCTGGCGCTCGGGTCCGCCTGTGGCGGACATTCTCGCTCGGCTGCGCCGAGCTCGAAACGAACCCC
>CALETX010000284.1 GCA_937920455.1 uncultured bacterium | reverse complement strand
GCCCGTTGAGTCCGCCGTATCCATCACCGCAGACCCCTTTCAACCTGATATGGCGGAAATCGCACGTAAACGCATCTTGTCCGATCTCTCAAACTGCTCCGTTTCGGGGGGGACCGCACTCCTGTTCATGGACACGCCTGCATCTCTTGCGCGTGTGAGGTCCGGCTTCGCAGATCTGACTGAGGGCATTCCGGCAGGGACCGGTCATCTGTCAGGCGGTTTTGTATCCAAGTCTCTCAGGATACTCGTCGTCTCCGAATCGGATCTTTACGCCTGCAAGAAAGCGTTGTTCAGGCGCACCCCCTTTCCAGTGTCAAAAACAGCGCGCGAAATCCCGCAGGAAGAGAGGATATGCAGCGCCGAGGATATTGAGCCCGGAGATCTTGTTGTGCATGTCCAGCATGGTCTGGGTCGCTTCCTAGGCGTCCGAACAATTGTTTTCAACGGAAGGTCGCAGGAAGTGCTCACCGTTGAATACGCCGACAACGCAAAGTTGCACGTGCCTGTGTCGCAGGCGCACCTTCTCACGCGCTATATTGGCTTTTCAGGCAAGCCTCCTCCACTTCACAGGCTCGGCGGAAAACGGTGGAACTCAGAACGTCAGGCCGCCGAAAAAGCCGTAGTTGACCTGGCTGCATCGCTCCTTGAAACCCAAGCGCGCCGGCTTGCTCTTCAAGGAAACCCCTTCCCTCCTGATCACCCATGGCAGAAGGATTTCGAAGCCGCATTCCCCTTCGAGGAAACGCCTGACCAGCGGACCGCTGTAGAGGACGTCAAACGCGACATGGAAAGCATGCGTCCCATGGACCGTCTGATCTGCGGCGACGCCGGCTACGGAAAGACGGAGGTCGCCATGAGAGCAGCGTTCAAAGCAGTCCTTGCCGGAAAACAGGTGGCGGTGCTGGTGCCGACCACCGTCCTGGCCCAACAACACTTCGAAACGTTCACCGAACGCATGGCAGCCTATCCCGTGCGGATCGAAATGCTATGCCGGTTTGTGACTCGCAGCCGCCACATTGCCACCCTTGAAGGTCTAAAGAACGGCACCGTTGACATAGTCATCGGCACGCATGCGCTTCTGGATCCAGGCGTTTCCTTCAAAGACCTGGGGCTGGTGATCATTGACGAGGAACAAAGGTTCGGTGTTGTCCACAAGGAACGGCTAAAACAAATGCGGCTTATGGTAGATGTGCTAACTTTGACCGCCACACCCATCCCACGCACGCTGTACATGAGCCTCACCGGCGTAAGGGATTTAAGCCTGCTACAGACTCCCCCACGCGAACGCCTTGCCGTGGAAACCATCATCGCGCAGAATACCGATTCTGTAGTGCGCCAAGCCATCTTGCGCGAAGTGGCGCGGGAGGGCCAGATCTTCTATCTCCACAACCGCGTCATGACAATTGAATTGGTCCGCAAGAGACTCCAAGCCATTGCCCCGGAGGCGCGAATAGTCGTCGCGCATGGCCAAATGCCCTCTCCAGAACTGTCCGCCGTAATGAGAAGCTTTGTCTCAGGCGAAGCAGACATCCTGCTGTGCACAACAATCATAGAAAGTGGTCTGGATATTCCTCGAGCAAACACTATCATTGTTGATAGAGCTGACAGGTTTGGAATAGCCGACCTCTACCAGCTCAGAGGAAGAGTTGGCAGATCTCGCCATAAGGGCTATGCGTATTTCCTGATACCGCCGGGCGGGATCATTGATTCCGCCGCCGAAGCGCGACTTGCCTCGCTCAAACGTCACTCCGACCTGGGATCCGGTTTTCCATTAGCCCTTCGGGATCTGGAACTCCGCGGGGCCGGAAATCTCCTTGGAGCGGATCAGAGCGGTCATATCGCCGCGATAGGCTTCGGCCTGTATTGCCGCCTGATGCGGACAGCAATCGCGAAATTGAGGGGCGACCCCTCTCCGATCAGCATCGAGACGGAGCTGGACCTCGATTTTCTAACTTCACCGGCTTCTGTCGCTGACATTCAACCCGCCGTTCCGGCATCGTACATCGAGGACGAGCGCTTGCGGATTGCAATGTACCGGAGGTTGGCAGAAGCCTGCGCCCTCTCGGAAGTAGAAGCCCTTGCCGATGAAATGAGAGACCGATTCGGGCCCAGGCCGCCTGAGGTGGACATGACGCTTGATGTCGCCAGACTCCGAATCCTCGCCGGCCAGAAAGGGATTAGGAAAATAGCGACCAGACGCGGAAAAGTCTTCGCCCTGCGAGGCGCCGACTACCTCAGGATTGGGAATAAATTGCCACAAATACCCATCGGCTCTGCGCGCGATAGCTTGACTCGGCTGCTGGACCTTGCGCGAGCACTTCCTGAAACTGAAACCCAGTTGGAATCATTGTCATTCGGGGGTAAGTCTGATGTTGGCCCACGGATTGCTGTTCGTGAATGAAATGCCAAGGTCATTCAATACCTTAGCACTATGATTGTTTGGAGCCACGCTGGCATGAACGCCGTTCGTAACAACCGGCGTCCCGATGCAGTTTCTTACCACAAAATTCGCCATCCCGTGAATTTGAAGGCCAATGCCATTATCAATAATTGAGTTGTTCTCTATCCAGATGCCAACGGTCATTGGAGAGGCGAAAATGCCAATCTGATTCGCCGTGACATTGTTGCCCTTGATCTGGTGCCCAGGTCCATTGAGGCTTATACCAGCAGCGCCCGGAGGTGACTTTCCATTGTCTCCTATGTTGCAGTCAAGCACTCGACAGCTCGCAATGCAAAAAACCCCGTTGCGCACGTTCCCCATCGCCGTGCAATCCCTGATCGTACTGTTTGTGTCAGTAAAAATACCATCCCCTCCGTTGTTCGCCACAACAGTTGAAATAACACATGACTTGCTTCCGGCCACAATGCCTGTGCCCACGTTGTCTGTCACTTTGCAGTTTATGACCGTTGCGGCTTCACCCAAAACCATGCCGTCCCCTCCACATTCCGATACACAAACCGTTTCAGCCCTGCACTTGGGGCCCAGTTTAACACCACCCATTCCGTTCAACTCAAGCACAACATCCTCAATGGTGAAGAAATCCGCATTCGTATCGCTGTATATACCCCACCCACCCCAATCGCCTATTGCGCCGTTCCTTATTCGAACATTCGGCACGTCTTCCCCAATCTGTGTATGCCATGGCTCTGATAGTTTGTATCGCCCCGCAACCCGAATCCGTTGAGATCAATTGTCACGTCGTCCGAATTAATGAGAAAACCGTTCGTCCCATAGAGGGATCTTACAAGGTAGTATTAACCTGGATTTGTGATGGCCATGGGCAGAGACGATATCAATATTCTCGGCTCCACTTCGTTCAGGGTCTTCATTATCCCCACCGG
>CALETX010000283.1 GCA_937920455.1 uncultured bacterium | reverse complement strand
GCGAGGTGACCATGTCCAATAACAACGCCGCCGTCTGTGTGACCGTGATGGACGACAAGACCAGACTCCTCATGGTAGAAGGCTGTCCTCGATGGGAATACCGCTTCATCAAAAACCTGTTCGAAACCAGAGACCCATCCGTGCTCCTCCAGCAGGCGCTCCTGCACCCCGACCCGTTAGCAGGGGTGCCCTCTCTCCCGCCAGTGCCGGCTTCGGCCACGCGACCGCCTGGCGAAACCGAAGCCACCGCCCTGCCGGAAACAGCAGAAGAGTGGCTCAAGTTTGATACAATCATTCTCGGAGATGTCTCTCCCAATGACCTTGGCGAAGACGCCATCGCCGCTCTCAAGCGCTTTGTTCTCGAAAGAGGCGGCACGCTTGCTGTCATCGCCGGCCCCTGGCACATGCCACATGCTTTCGGAGGGTCTCTCCTGGCCGATCTTCTGCCGGTAACCTTTGCTTCTGACTCGCGCTCATGCTTCGCTGCGCCCGAAGAAGCATTCAAGATCGCCCTCACCGCTGAAGGAAGAAACCACGTCCTGACACGGCTGGCCGCCGAGGGCGAAAGCAACGACGCCATATGGAACGGCCTCCCAGAAATTCGCTGGCGCCACGGCGGAGTTAGAGCCAAAGAGGGCGCGCGCGTGCTCGCCTATGCCGTGCCAGTCGTTGGCGGCGACATGCCCCCGCTTGCCCAACCGACGCCGGTCCCCAGCGAGGAGGCCCTCCGGCTCCAGCAGGAATATGAGCGGATTCATCCCCTGATAGTGATCCAGAACGCAGGCATGGGCAGGGTCGTATTCCTGGCATTCGACCATGTATGGCGACTGCGTTACCGCGCAGGCGAGCGATATCACCACCGCCTGTGGGGACAGATACTCAGATGGGGCACGGGCGAGAAACTTGCCTATGGCACCTCAAACGTGAGGCTTGGCGCCGGCAGAACAAGGTACCAAGCTGGCGAACCAGTCCGCGTCAGCGCCAGGCTGCTGGATTCCGATTGGTCGCCCATCAATGATGCGCACGTGTCGGTGGACATCGTGAGAGACGGCAAAACGATCCTTCGCAAGAGACTTGCCAATATCCCCGGCTCGGCCGGCTTTTATTCGGCTGACGCAGGTGTCCTCCCTCCGGGCGAATACCGGGTGGACCTTGATTGCCGTAGGGTAGAAAAACTGCTTCAGAAAGAAAACATCCACTCCCTTTCGGCATGGTTCTCGGTTGCCGCGGATTTCCCGCATGAGCTCGGCGAGCTGGCAGCCGACACCGGCTTCATGAAAAGAATCGCTGACCTCTCCGGGGGAAGGGCCGTGGAACCCGACCGGATTGGCGAACTTCTCTCTGATCTTGGGGAACCGTCTTCCACCATCCGCGAACGCAGGCAGAAGGACCTGTGGAATGGCTGGCCGCTGTTGGCGCTGATTGCCACGCTCGCTGGAACCGAATGGTTTCTTAGAAAGAAGGCTGGACTGCCATGATAGCGAAACTTAACACCAACGGCGTCTCCCATGTGCCGGTCGAAATAACTCGCGCGCTGCGCATGGTTATCCGCCGCGCAAGAACCGGCATAATCCTCAAAGGCACGGCCGCATCCCTGGCCTCGGCCCTGGCCGCGTTTCTTCTGCTGATGGCGCTGGACGCTGCGGTAATCATCTTCTCCCAAACAACGCGCCTCGTTCTGAGCTGTGCCGCCTATGGGCTATCGGCTGTTTCGGCATGGTGGTTTCTCCTGCGCCCGCTGGCGGGAAGCTTCACGCTCAAGGGTGTCGCGCGCATTCTGGAAAGCCGCCACCCCGAACTGCAGGAGCGCATAAGCTCCACTGTGGAAATCCTGACAAGCGATGACCGGCCCGGCATAAAAGGTTCCGAGGCGCTCATACATGCGCTCACCGAACAGGCTATCCGTGACGCAACCGTCATTAAACCTCGCGCCGAAGCGCCATTGAGACCAGCATTGCCGATGGTCGTAACGGCGGTCGTCGTGCTCGCCCTCTTCGCGTCGTTGCTTGCCGTAAACCCCAGGAATACATTGTTCCTGCTGGCGCGCGTCGCCGCCCCCATGGTCAACCTCCCAAACATCCACGCCATGCTCGTCCATGTCTCGCCGGGCGACGCTGTGATCGCGGAGCATGCGCCCGTGGAAATAACAGCAAGAGTCAGGGACCCCCGCGTCTCCCATGCCGTCCTCCGAATTTCCGTCGCAGGCGGGCCAGAACGATCCGAACGGATGCTCCCGGCCGCTTCAACGAATCCTTCCGAACGGGTCTTCGTCTTCTCAAACCCTGCCGCAAAACAGTCGTTCCGCTATCGCGTCCTTGCCGGCGACGCTCTAACCCAGTTCTATGACCTGCGCGTTGTCCCCCCGCCGGACATCAAGAGCGTGGATATGGAATATACTTATCCCCCCTACACGCAACTGCCTCCAAAAAAAGAGAAAAACGCAGAAGGCACAATACGCGAACTGGCCGGCACTGATATCAAACTCACGGCGAGAGTAAACAAGTCGGTCCCAACGGCTCTGCTCACGGTGCAGACGCAATCTTCCTCGACATGTGTCACAGGATTTCTGACCAGACTTCCTGACGGCGCAATCGCCTACTCCTTCCGCCTCCTTCTTCAGCCGGAAATGACAGGTTCATGGTCGCTACGGCTGCAGGACGAATTCGGTCTGTCCAACGCCAGGTACGAAAAGACAATCCAGACCATCCCGGACATGCCGCCGATCGTCACAGTTGCCCATCTTGAACAGCGCGAACTCCGGCTCAATCCGGACGAAATACTCCCCCTATTCTACAACGCAAGAGATGATTTTGCCGTTGCCAGGGTCGAACTGTGCGCGGACATTGACGGCAGACAGCGCGTCCTTGAACTGCCGGCCGAGCCGGTCAGTAACAGCCAGACCAGGGTCGGTGGCAGCTTCATGATGACTCTGTCTCAACCGCCGTTTGCAAGGGCTTCGCGCATAACATTCCAGGTGCGCGCCACTGATAACCTTCCGCCAGGCCTCAAAGGGCCCCAACAGGGCGCTTCGGCCTCATATACGATTATACTCGACTCCTCGGTGCCAACTTTCGACGAACAGGCGCTGACCACTGAGGAGCAGCGCCTTAAAGAGGCAATTCAAAAGGCGCTCCAGAGCATCGAGGCAGCAAAAAATGCCGGCCAGATTGCAGCCGCCAGACTTCATGCCGAACACCAGCCGGGCGAGGAAACAATCCGCAGGATTGAGGAAGCTCGCGCCCGTGCGTTGGAAGCCGGCGGCATTCTCGAACGCGCCGCCGAAGACGCCGACGGCGGTTTCTACGAGAAAACGGCCGAGGACTTGCGCCGCATCTCCGAAGGCCCCCTTCAGCAGGCCGCGCGCGCCGCAGACACGGTCGGCCTGCTCGACACGCCCCAAGATCGTGGCGAAAAGACGAAGGAGATGATGCGCAGCTTTGACGAGGCCACTGCTCAACTGACACAAACGATGAAGGAAATGGAAAAAGCTTCGCCCGAAGTCCGCCGCGCCGTGGAGCTTGCCAGGCTTGCGGCCAGGGAACAACAGCTCGCGGCCGCCAAACTGGCCATGGAGAATGCGCCGGATGCACCGCCCGACGAAATGCCCATGACCCCAGACGAATGGAAGGCTGCACAGGAGCGGATAGCCGAGCGCCTTGCAAAGCTCATGCAGGCCGATCCGGCCATGGCCGCTGCAGCGGCCCCGGCTTTGAGCAGACGGGCCGAAACTTTTGCGTCCCTCCTCATGGAGGCTGCCGAACAACAGCACGATATTGCCGACCAGACCGCGCGCATAGCTTCCCTGCAGAAGGCCGACGCCGCCGCTCAGCAGCTTGCGAAAGATCAGGCGCTTCTGGCTGCGCAGACCAGGACGAATCTGTCCGCCAGCGGAGAAGTGTTCGAACTTATGAAAAAGGCCGCCGAGGCAATAAGTGCTCATCGGTTTGCCGAAGCCGTACCGCTTCAGGAGTCGGCTACGGCGGCTCTCACCAACGAAGCAGCCCGGTTGCGCTCGCCTCAACCAGTGCCAGAGCAAATACAGACTGCCGCAGCCGTAAAGGATCTGGCCGACCGTCAGTCCCGGCTAGCATCGGAAGTCGCAAACAGGGCAGAACAACGGGCCGCGCAACTTAAAGAACTTGCTGCACAGCAAAAGAAACTCGCCGAGGACGCAAGGGCTTTGCAGCAGACTGCCCATGCCGAGGCGATGGCAAGAGCCGCTGACGCACTGATGAACGAGCAGCCGCGTCAGGCCGTCTTCCAGCAGGCCGCCACAGAGAAGGCGCTGAAGGAAGCCTCAGAAAAACTCCTTAATCCACCGCCCTCTCCCGAAAAACAGGAGCAGGCTCGTCTCGCTCAAGAACTTGCCGCCCGCCAGGACGCTCTGAAACAAAAAGTGGACGATCTTGTTGCCCAGCGGAACGACGCCCTTCGCCAGATGGCGGCCGAGCAGGATGCGCTTGCGGGCGAAATCAAGTCACTCCCCGGCGCTGCGCCTGCAGCCAGGCTGATGGTAAAGGCTACTGAAGCCATAAAGACTGATCAGCCCCGCCAGGCGCTAGCCCTGCAGGATCAGGCAGTCAAAGCCATGAAGGAAGTGGCTGAGAAGAGCGCTAAAGATGGAAAATATGCGGACGCCGCCGGCAAACTGGCAGACGCCGTGAAGAGGCAGGAGGATCTCGCCAGGCGTATACAAGAACTCACCCAGAACAGAGCCGAGGCCCTCCAGAAGCTGGCCGGGGAACAGGCCAGACTCGCTGCCGACGCAATGACCCGGCGGGAAACATCCGCTGCGCATGAAGCTATGAGCAAGGCCGCGGAGGCAATCAGGGCAGACCGGCCAAAGCTGGCGCTTCAGAAACAGGATCAGGCTGCCAGAGCGCTCAAAGATGCCGCCGAGTCAGCTCTCAAGCCCTCCCCCACAGCGCAGCAGCTCGCCGACGCAAGGGCCTTGGATGATCTTCGACGCCGCCAGGAAGGCTTGCGAAAGAGAGTCCAGAGCTTGGTGGACCAGAACCAGGAACCCATTCTGGACCTTGCAGCAAAGCAGGAAGCAATCGCAGCCGAGGCGCGGAAAAATCCCGCAGCTGCTCAGGTCGCAGACCAGATGAAAAGCGCCGCCGACAAACTCAAGATCGAGCAGGTGCGTCAGGCAATTCCTGTTCAGCAGGAGGCCGCGAAGAAACTGGAATCGCTCGCCGCCCAGTCTGCGCAACCGCCCTCTCCCACCGACCAGCAGAGACAAGCCGCGGCACTTGCTGATGATCTCGCGCACAGGCAGGCGGAACTTCGAGACAGGACAGCCGCCGCCTTGGAGCAGGACAAACAGGCCTTCAAAGCCATTGCCGACGAGCAGGCAAAATTGGCTGCCGAAGCGCAGGCCAACAAGGCCACAGCGCAACAGGCTCCGGCGCTAAAAGATGCCGCCGAAGCGATAGCCGCCGCCGATGTTCAACGCGCTCTGGACCTTCAGAATCGGAACGAAAAGGCTCTCAGAGAAACGGCCGCAGGAATGCTTCATCCATCCGCAAGTTCTGAAGACCGGCGACGGGCCGAACAGATGCGAAAGCTGGCAAAGGCCCAGGAGGACCTCCAGCGCTCTACCGCCGCCGCGGCCGAATCGTTCCGCGACGGCCTAAAACGTCTTTCGGATGCTCAGCAACAGCTCGCTCTGCGAGCTATGAACGAGCCCGAAGCTGCATCACAGGCCAACTTCATGAAGAACGCCGCAAGAATGATTCAGGCCGGCGAGCCCCGCAAGGCTCTGGCCGCCCAGGATTCGGCGGCAAAAAATCTCGCAGCAGCCGCCGAGAGGGCAGCCGCTGTGACCAAGAACGACTCCAAACAAAAACAGAAAACTGCCCGCCTGAAAGCTCTGGCCGATGAGCAGGCTGAGCTAGAAAAAGATACGGAGAAATTCATCGCGGACCACGCCGTGAGGATGGCCGATCTGGCAAGGCGTCAGGAGGAGCTGGCCGCAGCCACAGCCGGCGACCCTGTTCTGGCCGGCGTAGCAAATCAGATGAAACAGGCAGCCGATGCTCTCCATAAGGAACGGCTCGACGGGTCAGTTCCCCTCCAGCAGGCCGCGGCGCGCGCGCTTATGAATGCAGCGTCCGCAAAGGAATCGCCAGCTCCAGCTCCGGAACAGATCCAGGAGGCTCAGAAAGTTCTTGATCTGGCGAGGCGCCAGGATGCGCTCCGGGGACGTCTGGCGGATCTGGTAAACAAGGATTCCGGGTTTCTGACCTCCGTGGCCGATGAGCGCCGTAACGATGCTCTTGCTGCCCAGTCCCAGGCCGCAAAGCAGATGGCGGATTTGGCGTCTGAGGCGGCGCTGCTCGTTCCCAGGAGCGCTTCCCTCGCAAAGGATGCGGCGGGTGCAGCCGCTGAGGCGCAGCGCAAGCTGGCCGAAGGCCGCATGCAGGAAGCTGTCCGGGCGGCAGCCATGGCCGCAGTGCAGGCGCGTCGTCTCGAAAAGGCTCTGAAATCCGCTGCCGACGATGAGTTCGCGCATGCTGCGCAAAAGAAAGCCGCTCGCGCTCCGACTGATGAACTCCTTGACGCTATGGACAACGCTTCGCCTGTCCTGGGTCTGGCGGATCGTGCCGAGGACCTGGCTGATCAACAGGCTCAAATAGCCAGGGAACTTGCTGCGGTTGCCTCCGGCCAGCCGCTTCGCATTCTGTCCGAGCAACAGCAGGGCCTGACAGAGCGTCTTGGAGGAATCAAGGAGGAACTCGACGATCTGCGCAGGAATCTTGAGAAACTGCCGGTGGATGGCCAGCTAAAACAGAGCGCAGGCCATGCCCTCAACATGGCTGCTCAGGCCGCGCAGACATCCCAGCAGGCGTCCACGCTTCTGTCAGGGGTTGCGACCCAGCCACGATCAGATGCCGATCAGCCTGCCCTTCCCCCGAATGTGGAATCAGGCGTTCTTCAGGCTCAGCAGACAGCAGCCCGCGCTCTTGATGAGGCGGCGCAGGCAATGGCCAACATAAGGAAATATCTCAACCCCGAGTCGCAACCGGATGATATGCGCGATCTCTCGGGGTACACCGCAGAAGCGCATCGTGAGGCGATAGAGGCCGCTCGCCTTCAAACAAGCAAAGAGACGATCGAAGCCGCTGCCGCTGTCGCAAAAGCTGCTTCAGAGGCAATCTCTCGGGCTGTCGCGCTGGGGGCAAATCCCAGACCTGATTTCCAGCAACGCGCCGCGGGCGGGGGCGGGGTCAACCCATTGATGGAAGTCGAGCAGTCAGCCCCGCAGTGGGCATTCGAACCATCAATGAAACTGCGCAACTGGCTGCGGCTTCCAGGAAGGCTTCAGGATGAGATTCTCCAGGCATCCAGCGAAGAAGGACCTGAAGAGTACCGCGATCTGATAAAGAGTTATTTCCACGAGATATCTCGGGGAGAAGATACACAATGAGAACAAAGCTGAGACTATCCGTCGCAGCGCATGCGTTGGCGGCATTGGCGATTCTGAGCGCAGGGCCTGTCGCCGCCAGAGCCCAGACAGCCGCCACGGAAGATGAGAAATATCGAGGGGCAATTGACGCGGCAGTGGACGCAGGCCTCGAATATCTTGCGCGTTGCCAGTTGCCGGATGGCTCGTTTCCCGGTATGCCGAAATGCAACGCGGTTGCGGCTTTGGCAGTGATGGCTTTTCTTTGCAAGGGACACACGCCAGGACATCCCCCTTACGGGGATACAATCAACAGAGCCATAGACTTTGTTCTGTCAACACAACAGGACGACGGCGCGCTCATAGGCCCTGGCGGAGGCCAGATGTACAGCCACAACATAGCGTGCCTCATGCTCTCCGAAGTCTCCGGCATGGTTGATGCCGCCAGGCAGGAACGTCTCAGAACGGTTCTGTCGAAGGCATTGCAGGTTACTCTGGCGGCCCAAAAGGTCCAAAAGCCCGAGGCGCACAGGGGCGGCTGGAGATACGCGCCGAACAGCGGTGACAGCGATCTGTCCCATTCAGGCTGGGCAATGATGGCCTTGCGCTCGGCGCGCAATGCTGGAATGCCTGTGCCGCGCGAAGCGGTAGACGAGGCGGCCGCATTCATAAAACGTTGCGCCTGCCCGGATGGAGGCTTCGCGTATCAGCCGGGCGGAGGATCGGGATTGGCACGGGCCGGCGTGGGACTTCTTTGTCTCGAGCTGAGCGGAGAGCACAGAAGTGAGCTGTCAAACAAAGCCGCTGCCTACATCCTGCAGCGGGTGCGGCAGGGGTGGGGCGGAGAGATTTTCTACTACGGCTCATACTACTGCGCTCAGGCAATGTTCCAATTTGGTGGTAAGGAATGGGAGGAATGCGCGCCGCTCATTTACGACACTCTTCTGAAACTTCAGGCGCCTGACGGCTCATGGAATCCCATGCCCGGCTCGCCACACGAAGACGGAGCTGGTCCCGCCTACCGCACCGCGGTCGCGATTCTGGCGCTCGGCGTTACATATCAGCAGTTGCCTATCTACCAGAGATGACTGCCAGAAAGAGGCCTATTGCGACGCCGCGCCATTCAGAAGAACCAACGGCATGAGCATAACGGTCGGCCGGCCGCTGAGCGTCACTTCAAGCACCCCTCTATGAGTTGAGTAATCAAGGCGCGAAGCCAGAATATCGAACTCCAGAGTCTCCGGCTCGCCAAGGAAACCTGGAAAACTCAGCGCATAACAATCCCGCCCGGGCAGAATCTGCCACCCTTCCGGAAGATACCAGCGGAGGGAAAGATTGGCCTGAATCCTCGATGTGTTGAAGATTGTTATGCGCACCTTTTTGGGAATATTTGGCCTGATCAGAGGCCCTTCCTCACCGTAGTCCCATAAGAACGAAAAACCTTCAAAATCAAACCGCGGGCCCTTTTTCCAACGCCAAACAGATTCGCCTGCGTCGTCAGCCGCAAGTCTGCCTGCGTTGGCATCGGACACATCGGAAGGCTGATTCTCGGCAAGCTCAAGCTCGTTGTTTCTAAGGCAGACCTGCCGGCCTATGCGTATTGTTCTATCCGCAAGTTCGTCCACTGTTCCCGGCAGCTCAAATCCAGACGACAGGTCTCCGAGATTCAGAACGATCGTGCGAATACCTCGCCCAATGGGCTTGATCCATTTTTCTGGTATAGCGCCGGCTCCATGCAGAATGCCCCAAACTGAGCCAGCGGTTGCTCCGGTGCAGTCGGTGTCCTCCCCGCAGTTGACTGCTGTGCAGACCGTCTTGCCGAAATCGTCTCCACCCCACAGCAATCCTATAAGGGTCATGCCGATATTCGAGGGCACATCGAAGCCAGGCATGCCGTCCACGAAGCCTTTTTCCTGGTCTTCCTTGCTGGTGTGTGCAACTGATCCCATGAAAGTTTTGCCACGATGCAGTCTTAGAACTTCATCTCTTGCTTCTTTCCAATCCATCTTTTTCTCGAAGCACTGCAGCACTGTGTGCACAGCGCGCGCCACTTCAGAGGCGGCAGGAATGTACGACAAGCCGATTTCAATGGCCGTGGCCAGATCAGGCACTACAAACGCCGCGCTTTCCAGGGCGGCCATGAATATTTCGGCATACATTCCCTCGCCATCGCCGTGATCGAGTATGGCGTCTTCATAAGCATAGCGTGCCGCAACTCTCGGCATACCGGGCGCAATACATGCCCAGATTTCGGACCTGATGTAAGCGCCGCAACTGTGCTTGTAAACGTTTCGGAATGCCCCGCTGAGCGGGGGAAGGAGTCCCTGCCTCATATTGATCTTGGCCGTTCCATATTCGGCCCAGTGGGGCGTAACGTAGGTGACCCAATACTCCGCAAGTGTGTGGGCATTGATTTCGATGCCCCGCGTTTCCAGTACTCTTAGCCATAGGAGCTGAATATCCAGGTCATCATTTGGAACAGGCTGGCCGTTCAAATCTTTCTGAACATAGAACGAGACGTTGTTTATCTGACGCCGCCACTCGAACGGCGCGCCCAATGTCCCGCCGATGTTCTTGCCAAGCCAGCACCCTGCCGCTTTGTCGCGATAGTCATTGAGATTCAGACGCATCAGATTTCCCTCCTGTTGAACGCCTCTCCTTCAGGTTCTACACCCCAAAACTGTAGCGACTCCAGACTATGCTTT
>CALETX010000282.1 GCA_937920455.1 uncultured bacterium | reverse complement strand
TTGGTGAGCGAGCAGTGTCTTCTGCTTACGCACGGTAAAAGTTTTTTACGAAACGATCAACGCTGAAAAAACTGCCCGCTTCTGAGGAATACGTTGGTGTCCCTGAGTCAAGAAACAAACAGGCAAGCCATCCTCGCTGCTATGTCCTTTCTGCCTCCTCTTTCAGTTGGAGTTGGTGGCCACAGGTCTATAGAAGGCTGGCACGCCAACTGGAGGACTCACATGCCACCAGACATTCGTGCCGCTGTCAGAACTGCGAGGTATATTGTGGTCCACAAGGATCCAGTCGCCTGAAATCAAATTGGTGCTGAAGCGCATTCCGAATGGGACAGTCAATCCCGAGTTAGTTGTTCCATAGAAGGTCACCCTGTTCGATCCGTCTGCGTATCCCTGATCAAGTATGATGAACACGGATGCTGTATTTGTGGGATCTGTTCCGGCAATATATTCCTCCCACGTTTTCAGGCCATCATTGTCGGTATCTTCCATATCTTGAGCTTCGTAGTCCGTGGTGCCTGGATAGTAGTAAAGTATCCACTCATAAGGCGTTCCATGCGAGGTAAACTGCGGACCGCCGACAAAGTGAGCGACAATTTTACGGGACTGATCCATTGTGACCATGATCATATTCGTTTCAAGGCCTACGACTCCATTGGTGTCGCCACTCCAATGGTCCCACTGACCGCCGTTGATGCCGATGGCGTTTATGTAGACAGTGTCATTGCTGTTGCGCCAGCCATCGCCGACGTCAACCATACCGTTGCCGGACACACCAGTATCGAGCCAGAACTGTATGCCCCAGTTCCATGTAACGGTTGTGACTTCTGTGGAACTCGCACCGGTAATGCGGAATGCGGTGCTTGTTCCGCTGCCGCTGCCGGGGCTGCTGACTGTGCGCGACCAGCCGAGGCAGGCGAGCTGGGTGCCTGTACCCATCGAGTAGGCGGAAGGCGAGACTGAGCAAGTGATCATAGTCCAATAGTCGTACTCAAGATTGGTACCTGCTGGATTTGGTGTGCCATATGGAGTCACTACTGTCAAATATCGCGGCTGGGGTTTGGTATAGACAGCAATGGTATGGTCGCTGATGACATTTGTGAAAAGGTAGTTGGTTATCCACCCCTTAGACATTCCGTCCACAACAACATTGGTTCCGTCATACCCCTGTTTGGCGGAGATTGAAAAGTAAGCATTTCTGCCCTCCGATATTGTGACCGAGCCGTAGGGAGTAATGGATCCTCCGATGTCGGCGGATGCATAGATGGTGTGGGGCGGTATAAAGTGAGGCTGCTCGTTGGTGATCACCAAGTCGTCAATATATCCGGACCCGGAAAAGCCGAGGGATGTTATGTATAGAGGCACATCATGCCATGGGTTGATTTCAATGTTTGTCTGGTAGACCCAATCGCATATCAACCATGGGCCAGTATGAGTGTTCATGCAATCGGGGAAAGTGAGGTGTTCCATGCCCCAGTAATTGACAATCGGGTCGGCGCTGTTGAGCTGCATGGCATAATACGAATAATCCCCGCCGTCCGGCCAGTTATATCTGAGCTCAATGGTCAGACGTATCCAGTCGTCGGTGCCGATTGGAGGATGGTCCATTTTCAGCCAGCTCGCCGGCTCCGGATACTCTGCGCCGTTCGTGTATATGCTGCACCAGGCCCTGATATAGCCGTCGGTTCCAAAGTACACGGCAACAAGCGCGTTTGACATGGCAGGCTCATTTTCTTCGTCCCACAGCCGTGGTTTGATCATCATGTCTATCCAGACCTGATTTGTTTCGGTGTAGGGCTTGAAGAGATTAGTTACTGCCGAGTCTATCTTGGCAATTTTGGTGTGTGGACGGTTTGTCAAAGGATATTCGCCGAGATATGTGTCGAGGCCGAGAAGATTGGTGATGACCTGGACGGCGTCTGGTGCGTCTGAATACCACCCTGTAACAGAGTTATCAACGATGAGATAGCCGTTTGTGTACGTTGCGCTCTCAAAGTCCTCTATATAGGGTATGGCGTTGGAGCCGACTCCCAGCCCAAGGACCGAGCCACTTGCACTGAGCAGGATGACGCATCCCAGGGTAAAGAGCCATCGCATCAGGAATCTCCTGCCAGCCGATTTGATTTTCATGGGCTTCCTCCGTCTTCTCCATTTTGGCAGCTCTGCAGTAGCGACCCGGAAATCTTATCCATATTCTAAACGGTATATTATCGCCCGATCGCTTAGCCGTCAAACCAAATTTTGGCAACAAGGTGGGGGATCACTTTAGACCGTATTTCTTGATCAGACGTTGGAGGTATGCGCGTTCGATACCTGCCTCCCTTGCTGCTTTGGATATGTTGCCTCCGTGTTTTCTCAATATATCCCTGATGTAGGCTGTCTCAAACTCTGATATGAGTTCCCCTTTGGCCTCCTTGAACGGACGATCTGCAACATGGTCAGCTCTAGCCAACTCTTCTCTGGTCTTGATGCGGCTGATATAGAGGAAAGATGCGAGGTCTAGAGGCCGCCTTTCGCTGTAGATGGCCATTTCAACGAGGTTACGCAGTTCTCTGACATTGCCTGGCCAATCGTAGTTCTTGAACGCTTCCATTGCCTTGTCAATATTCTCGACGTCTTTCAGACCATCTTCGCCCTTGAACTCCTTCAGGAACTGCACTGTTAACGCTCGCAGGTCTTCCTTGCGTTTTCTAAGAGGCGGTATTTCGATTCTCACCACTGAAAGCCTGTAAAGCAGATCTTCCCTGAATCGTCCAGCGTTTACCTCGTTTTCCAGTTTTCTGTTGGTTGCGGAGATGATGCGGACATCAATCGGCCTGACCATGTTGCTTCCAACGCGTCGTATTTCCTTCTT
>CALETX010000281.1 GCA_937920455.1 uncultured bacterium | reverse complement strand
GATCCTGGGCCCATCCCTTTGCTCATAAGTGCCAAAGCCGTCGGCACCTCGACATAGGTGCATACGTAAGCCAAAACAGCAATCGCGGAGGCGATGAAGACGCTGTCGAGTGCCGTGCCGCCGACCCACGCGACGATCAGGTTCGTGGGCAGCAACACTTTGATCGCACCAGCAATTATAACCGCGAGCAGCAGGTAGCCGTTCAGTTGAATGAACATGCGTAGCCCCATTCGCCATGTCTCGGCCAGTTTCTGCAGGAAGCTCAAATGGGAGGTCCCGCCCATGGGTAACACACCGCATGCGCCGGCGCTCTTGATTCCGCCGTTGTCCTCTGAGCCGGTGTCCGGCAATTTCCACAAGCCATCGGGGGTCAACTCGGCAACGCCTGCTTCCTCCAGCGCTGCAAGGTTCGCCGCGGCGTCCTGGCCGAGTTCGTCGGCGCGCACGCCGCCTGGTTTCTTTGTGGCCAGTATGGCGAAACGAAACGCGAATTGCTGGAGTGGCGGCGACAACTTGGGAGTGACAACGATCTTGAGGAACTTACGGGGGTTGCGGTGCTTGCGCTGCCATCTGGAAAGGACCGAGCCAACCGAAAGGGCAATGGCGAAGGTTGCCACGATGCGTCCGATGGCCATCGGCCAGCCAAGCACGCCTGCGGTCATGAACACCGTTGGCACGTTCAGCATCGGCGCTGCTATCAGAAAGGCCATCGTCGGACCGAGCGGGATGCCAGACTCAACCATGCCAGCCAACACCGGAACTATCCCACACGAGCAGATCGGAACTACCGCGCCGGCGAAAGCTGCCAGAAGATTCGCCTTTATTCCGCCACTTCCCATCCGCGCTTTCGCCTTCTCCCACGAGACGAATACGATCAACGCTCCTGCGATCAACATGCCGATGAACCAGTACTGAAACAGCTCAACCAGGACCGCGGCGGCCTTGATGTACACGAACCATAAAATCAACGGGATATTCCATGATACCGGCGTTGGAATTTCCGCAAGTCGCGCTTCCTCGCCAGTCAAGCCGGGCGGCTGAAGTAATCCGTAAAGATACAATGAGCGAATTGAGAGCCCGTTCGACCACGCATATAACAGCCCGCTGGCGTACATCACAACCACCAACGCCAGATACACCCACATCTTTCGGGTGGGGCGAAACGACGCATGTCCGGCTGCGCCGGCAGGGGTTTCATCTGCTGCCGCTGTTCTGGTTGTGATGGTGTTCGTATCATTCATGATGTTTTTTATGCCTTTCCTTTTCAGAGGGTTCCGGAGACCGGACGCTGATGGCAAGATATAAGAAAAATGTCTCAACAGTCCGCTTCATTGGTTTCTCTACAGGAGCGCAACGAACGTGAATGCTTTGGCCTCTTCAGCGAGATTGATCGCCTTTAGTTCATGTTCTGATTTTCCACATTATTTATTAACGGCAGGCGCAACCTGGGCCGCATCCCCCACCGCTCCTGGTTCTTGCATCTCGCTTCGCCGTCAGCACGTTAAGCGATGTGAACGTTCGAATGGCTTTACGTGCGCCGCAGTGCGGACACACAGGGTTCAACCCTTTCGAATAGTCGGCGATTGATGCTTTAGCCTCAAAAGGCTTCTTGCACGCCGAACAAAAGTATTCGTACGTCGGCATAGACGATAACCTCCTTGTTTCCTTATATCCCGGGTTTGAATATAATAAGTATGCCTCCCTCAAAAATATCAGAAGACTGCCGCATGTCCGTCATCTTGTTTGTCACATTCCGTACCTGCTGTGTTTCCTCATCCCATGCTCACAACCTTCACTCAGTGAAGTAATCCCGCTCTCATACTCTCCGCCGTGAAAAGCCGGCAACTGAAACGGCGTACCGGCAATATTCCTAGCCGCAACAGCGCCCTCCACCACAGCCGCAACCAGACGGTTCCGACGCCGTAGCATACGCCCGCAGCAGGCTGTGCTCTGTAATATTACCGGCGGTGACGCCGATGCCCTGCCCCCTGACTATCGCCAGGACACACGGCAGCGGAATTTGAGACGCAACCTGTTCATAGTCTGACGAGCCGGCCTGGAGAGCAAACAGACCGATTTTCCCGCCGCTCAACCTGGGTTCTATCTTCCGAGCGACGTTCCTCATTAAACCGACGGGCGTTTGCGCTTTTGTCTCGTTTCTCCCCGGAAGAAAGACGAAGACTCCGGCCATATCCGACGCCACACTGCTCAACTGAGCAAGCTCCTCTATTACCTGCACTTCCTCCTCCTCTGCCATACGACCTCCTTGTGCTGGGTTTTTATTCTATTCAGAACGTTGCCAGCAGATAAAATCCGGCGCCAATCAGCAGCACTCCGGCAACGGTTCTTATTCCAGTCTCAGCTTTTCGTATCTTGAGCGACACTTTTCCTAGCGATACACCAAAAAGAATTACGGTGAGGGGAATGCTGAAGCCGAGCCCGAATGCTGCCATTAGCAGCATGGCCCAGAGTATTCGGCCCATCAACAGGCTGGCGCCGGTGGCGATGTATATTCCCGGGTTGCACGGCAACGACACAGCCGCCACACCCCCTCCGAGGAACAGGCCTCCCAACATCGGTTCAATACTTCCAATCCACCCGGAGAACGCGCCTTTATTCTGAAGGCGAGCGGGCGCTTTGAATGGCAGGAGTTGAAGCGCGGCCATGCCAAAGACCACTGCAGCGACACCCGCAAGTATGTTCCAGTACTGTCCAAGAAACGCCCGCGCGGATTGACCGATAAGGCCGGCCAAAAGGCCAAGGATGATCAACGCGAACGTCGTGCCGGCCAGAAACCATACAGCCGAGAGCCAAGCGGTGCGCCGAGTTATGTCCCCCCTTGCGGCTGAGTAGGCCACGAGTACTCCCATGGCCGGGAGCGTGCAACATGCGCTGGCAATAGCGCTCAACAATCCCAGCAGAAAGGCCAAGGGGAGGGCCATTGGTCCCATGATTGCAGCCTGAAGCTTCTCGGTCACCAGTTTTAGCCACTCTGACATATTGCTGTCTCGCTGACTAATTGCAGCCTCTCGGTCCGCACCCACCGGCGCCACACCCTCCAGCGCTAGACGCGGTCACCAGCGCCTGAATGAGTTTAGTCTCGGTAATGTCGCCGGAGATAGCGCTCATGCCGCCTCCCCTTACTATTGCCAAAACACCAGGCACCGCAATGCGACCAGCAAGCAATTCGTAGTCGTTTGATTCCTTCTTAAGTGTGAAAATGCCGATCTTGCCTCCGCGCAACTGTGGCTCGATCGTGTGCGCAGCGCTGCGAAGCTGAGCCGCCGGCGCGCGGGTGACTGTCTCGTCCTTGCCAGGCAAAAAAACGAAGACGCCGACTGTGTCACTCGCCACGGAGTTGAGTTCCGATAGCGACTTCAGCTCTCTGAGTGTGTCCATCACGCCGGCTTGCTTGGGTTCCTCGGCCTTCGGGGTGGCAACGGCGGGTAGAGAACCAAACCCGGTCGAAGCCGCATTAGCGGTTGAAGCGCCGTTGTTCTTAACCAGCGCCCTGACTACCAGCATGCCGGCAATTGCCAGAATAACGGCTCCGATAACCACCCGTCCACGTCCGCCGATTGATACCGATGTTCCACAAGCGCACCGGGGGCCGCATGCGGCTAGGTTCTGGTTCCCGGATTCGTTCTTTTCTTTCATTTTTTCGTTGCTCATTTCTATATGATCCGTAGTGATCGCACTCGTCTGCGTCAGTCGCTGCGCGTCGCTTTGCAGAATAGACGCTTACAGAGCGTCTCCATATTTTCTTTGCAGATGGCGTCCAGATGCTTCAGGTCGTTCATCAGCCTTCCGGTTTGGTCCAGTTCTTCAAACTGCAACTTCAACATCTTCGCTGCCTGCGGAGTGCGGAAATGTGAGGTGAGCCGGTAATGCACCCAGCGGCCGTTTTTTCTGCTTTGTACCCATCCTGCAGCGCGTAGCACAGAAAGATGTTTTGACACTGTGGAAGGCGCGAGTTTCAAGAGTGCGATCAGTTGGCAAACGCACAACTCGCCCTTGCGGAGAGCGCATAAAATACGGAGCCTGTTTGCGTCCGCCAACGCTTTCAGAGCCGCAACCGTATGGCGCATGTTTCTATCGGGTTTCATTTCGTCAATCGGCGAAATGTACCACATGACATTGCCTCGTCAAATACAATTTTCTTTTTCGTGGAACACGGAAGGTACCTGGTATCCCTTTGTTGGCATCAGCCCGTATATTGCATGAGCAGGCGCGAAGAGGCGCCGATGCTGGAGCGAGAGCTTTGATCACAGGGGAAACGCAAAAAAAGCACAGTTCCCTTTCCACGTGGATGTCGGCGAGGAAACGCGCCCGATCAGGTTGGCCGATG
>CALETX010000280.1 GCA_937920455.1 uncultured bacterium | reverse complement strand
ATAACAGACAGGGCGCTAATGACATCCGTATGGAAGTTCGGGTTTCCGCGATGAAAGGCGGTTTCCTCGCGCGGCCAGTAATCTTCTTCGCCAGTCACATGCGCCAGAAAGTTCCAACACTTCAAAGCTCGTCGCAGCTGCGCTTCGGAGAAAACCCCCACTCCTGCCAAAGCGTCGAAAGTGATAGCCAACAGGCGGGCGTATCGGGACCAACATAAGGCGACGTTATCGTGATCCGTGTAGCCACGGATAAGAAACCGGTCCACCGAGTTTTCGAGATGGCGCAACATCCCTTCCGCATAGGCCTTCAAGCGGTCCGCTGCAACCGAGTGGCCGGCAAGTGCTAATCCGATCTCTTCTTGGCTCCAATGTTCCATGGGATCAAATGGCTCCTGTCTCTGGACCATGGCCGCAGCAACCGCTTGAGCTGTACTTTTGGCAAAGCGATGCCAGTGAGGATCCAGGGAAGCACGACGGCGCAAGGAAGCAATCCGGCCAGGACGCATGAAGATGCGAGGGAAGCGGGGCAGAGGCCCGCGGTCGTAAAGGTGAAGCCGCCAAGAGAGAACCTTGCGTAGGGGAAGAGCACCGAGTTTGATCTGCGCACGGTGGAGCGCGCCAGGTTTCAGCGGATCGCCAACGGAGATATCGGTCTCTCGATTGCCCAGAAAGAGAGCCCAAGCGCGCCGTCCTTCGCCAATCGGGAAGAGGGCTTCAACACCAGATGGCGGCGGAGTATACACCCGCACCTGATTCTGCAGCCCCCTGCGCCAAAATCCTATCCGTGTCATTATCAAGCCAATAAGATCTTTCCCCCCTTTTTCTTCGTAGCACGCCCACCAAGTGGCGCCATCCAGGTCCCACATGTGATAGGCCTGTAACAGATAAGGTCCAGGAATACTCCAGTCGATCGGAAATGTCTGCGGCCACAACGTACTCTGGCCACGTCCGATCCGGCCGGTGTGACGACGGATATAGACTGTGTCTGGAGAGAAGCCTTGGCTGATGGTTAGCACGCAGGCAGCCTGAGGCGATACGGCAAATTCTTCTTCCACTTCAACGGCTGGTATCCCTGCGTAGGCGCGAAGACGGCAAGCGACTCGTTTCCGACCGCCGAAGGAGCACTCAACTCTGGCTTCTGCCAAGACGGGACCGCGGGCTATGATCTGCGTGGACACCGCAGTCAACGGGGGAGCATCGCTGAAAGCCGAACTGCCACGCCAAATGCCGTCTATCCCGCGAAAACCGCATATTGGCGGGCCTGGCCGGTTCGGGGTAGAAATCTCAACGGCGTAACCAGGCCCGCCAATGACGAGGCGGCCGTCAGCTTCCTCGCGGCAGAACACCGCAGCCGAAAAATCGGGCAGTGTTTCGCATGCCCGCTTCTTTCCAATAGGATGCACTTCCAAGCGTTTGAGCTCACCCGGTTTTAGCTCGTCCACATACAGCCATAGATACGGTTTCTTGCGGTTATCGTCGGTCCATTGCGCGGGAATGGGCTGACCGGTGTTGATATCAGTGACCAGAGGCAAGGTGCCGCCACGGGCATTGCGCATGTGCACTGGCAAGCATACCACTTCGCCATGCCATGATCGTCCAATGGGTTCCCGGATCGTCAGAATTTCGCGGGATACTTGTCGTGTCGCCATTTCATCTCCTTAACTTGAAACTCCATGCTTCTTTTGCATGCGGCGGATAAAGGCCAATCCTTCGCGCACCAGCGTATCGCCATCAGGCGCGAGTTGACGCCAGACCCAGGTGTTCATGTTGCCGGTGCAATCCACGAACGACTCCAAAGCCGCGTAACCGGCGTAGCCTATCTCCGCCAGCCCCCGAAACAGGCCTTCCCAGTCCACTAAACCAGTCCCCGGGATGCCGCGGTCGTTTTCGCAAAGGTGAAGATGGATTAGATCTTGCCCTGCCAGCTTTACTGCGTGGTAGAAGCTTTTTTCCTCAATGTTCATATGGTACGTATCCAAGTGAATACGTACGTTGTCGCGGCCGATCATCCGCTTGAGTTGGATGGCCTGTTCGCACGTATTGATGAGGAACGTCTCATAGCGGTTGACAGGTTCGATACCCAGCGTTACGCCAAGGGGCGCAGCGTGGTCCGCAACCTCACGCAAAGCGTCCGACGAAAACTGCCATTCACGCTGCGTTGGGCGATGCGGAATCTGTCGCACATGCTGAGAGTAAATTACGCCTGAAAAGCTGGTTGCGCCAATAGCGTGTGTGGCATCAACGCAGGCCTTGAGGTACTGAACTCCTTTGGCTCTAATTGAAGGATCCTCACTGGTGATATCTGTATTGCCCAGGAGCACTGTGGAAGTTACGGCATCCAGTCCCACCGAATCCAGCCTTCGGCGTATCATGGCTGCATCGAACGTCTCAAGGCACATGAGAGGAATTTCTATAAAGTCAAGTCCCAACGCCTTGACGCGATCAATGAGGTTCAGGGTTTCATTAGTCCATTGAGAACACCAGGCATACGCATGAATTCCCAGCTTCATACTGTTTCCCCCTTGTCTAATTTGTTCATTTGTCTATGCGGGATCACGCAAAGCCTCCAACACGACGGGCACGGATAGTTGCCAGTTCGAAGGCACATCTTCGCTGATTTCAAGTGCCAGGCGTCTAGAATCAGGCGCCGCATCGCATACCGTTTTGCGAACATATGCTTTCAGTTCCTCAGCAGGAAGGCCATAGGCCGAGACGTTAAGATTGACCCAGAAAATTTTGTCAGGCCATGCCGCGCGGCATTCCGCAAGGGTCATATCTCCCTCGGGAGGCGGTGTGAGAGATTCAATCACATCAATAGGCGCGGACGCAATCATCTCTCTACAGACAGCCAATTTGCCGTCGAAGTGAGTGCCAACGATTTTGCCAGCCTGTCGAAGGACAGGAAAGTATTTGCGGTAGACAGGCACGTGAAATTCGGCGAACCGTTTTGGGCCCATTGTTTCCGCGGAGAAGTTTTCCATAATTGCGACGTATCGGCACGGACTACCTGCAACCAAATCAATCCTGCGAGCGAATAGGGTCAACAGCGCGTCATACAACTCCCGCATCTCGTCGGGAAAGTCATACAGGTGTCTTCCGAAATTCTCCAAGCCTACGTAGTCCACAAGAATCAACTGCATAGGAGTCCGGCTGGCATAGGAAGTTGCCACCTCCCATGGTTGCAGCACCTTGATTCTTTCTTTGTATTCCGCATAGCACGGTTCAAGAGAAGTGTGTTTCACAATGTAGGACATCACTCGATAATCATCTTGAGTCTCAATCAGATATTTGGTCCGCCAACCAGACTCCCAAATCTGACTGATCTCTCCGACCGGAGTTCGCCATATTTCGCGTCTGCGTCTTGTGCCGGAAGGCTCCTCAAACACTCGTTCGACTCCGCCTTTGAAAGTTTCCTTGACCGTAGGAATGTGGTACATTAACCCAAGCCCCTGATCAAACAACGATTGCCAACCCGGGTGCCGTTCGGTCTGAGAGTACAGCCATTCGTAAAGCGTGATAGGTATCTGATAAGGACGTTCTCCTGACCAAACCGCCTCCATACGTTCTCTTACTGTCATGCTGACTGCCCTAATTTTGTTGTGCAAACATCGTCTCGTGTCCGATAATCAGAGAAAAGCTTCCGCCACTTCAACAACCATTCCTCCACGGCGAGCAGACAATTCCGCCGCTTTGACTGCTGCCAGCGAGAGGATGTTATCTTCGGCAGGGCAAAAAGGCGCACTCCCGAAACGAATGGCATCTCTCAATGAGTTCAGGAGCCTGAGACGAGCATCGTCTTCATTATCTGACCCTCCCTGCTCCAAGAGGCGCGGCGCCGTTTCACCGCTCGCCAGAAGATAAAGCGGCCCCTGCTCCCACGGCCCAGACCAGCTCAAGGCCGCAACATCACCTTGCAGATGGTGGTGTTCAAACGGATGGAACCGCGGATCCGTCGTCACCTTTGCAAGATAGGATTGAAACACTGACAACAAAAACCCTCCCCCTTCCGCTTCCCACCAGCCGGTGACTACACCCGGATCGCGGTATGGACTCCATGGTGTCTGTATTCCCTTAAATGCAGTCCTCACAAAAGGTTTGCCGATCCAGAAACGCATGCGATCCACAAGGTGTATAAGCGTAGCGTTTATCGCCGGCCAATTTTCCTCGCGTTGATAATCGGCAAGATCATGCCATCGGTCGCGGAAGAATGCACTGTGGGCATAACGAGGCTGTCCTACCGTTCCATCTTCAATCCACCTTTTGATCCGCTCACCGCGTCCGTAGCGCGCTGTTTGCTGCACTGAGATAAACCGCCCACCGGTTCGCGCCATCTCAACTAGTTCGCGGCCCTGAGATATCTGGTCCACGAACGGCTTGGCGACGCTGACATGGCAGCCGGCGGCCAGCGCTTCGCGACAATTTGTATAGTGTGCACCGACCGACGAATGGACAA
>CALETX010000279.1 GCA_937920455.1 uncultured bacterium | reverse complement strand
CCCACCACTGAATCCAGCCGTCTGAGAATGCTTCCCACCTCCGCCACTTCGTGGAAGACGCGCGTATTTTCATGTCCAGCGTGATCAACCACGGCCCCATGAAACTTCTCTCCTCCCCCGCGACCTTTCCGCCACTGGAAGTATTGCACGCTGTCGGCGCCGTGCGCTACGGCTTGCAAAGAAGTGAGCTTAAGAATTCCCGGCCTCCGTAATTTAGAAACAATCTCCCAGTTTGTCACACTGGGGGTGCTTTCCATCATAAGAAACGGCCTTCCATTCTTGAGAGAACGATTAAGGTCATGTGTCATCGAAACCCGTGCCGCGATTAGCGGCATGTCGGCGCGAGCGTGATAGGCAGGATAGTTGTCCCAGCTAATTACGTCCACAAACTCGGCAAATTTCCAGTAGTTAAGGCCCCGATAGAACCCCATCATGTTTGTGGTAACCGGGACATGGGGCGTATAGCGGCGGATTGCGGCTATTTCGTGCCGCATAAAATCCACGGTCTGATCTGTCACGAAACGCCTCCAGTCCAGAATCAAACCATGAATGGACCCATCAAGCGCGTCAATTTGTGACCAGTCGGTATAGGTGTGCGACCAGAACGCCGTCCACCACGCTTGATTTAGTGCGTCGAGCGTGCCGTATTTCCGCTGCAACCATTTTCTGAAGGCTTGCTTGCATAGATCGCAAAAACATTCGCCGCCGTACTCGTTTGACAAATGCCATAATCCCAGCGCCGGATGCTTTGCATATCGTTCAGCAAGACGGCCGTTGATGATGGCCACCTTCTCCCGGTATATTGGAGAACTCGGGCAGTGGTTGTGCCGCCCCTGCGGAGGCTCCCTCCTGCCTTCGCCGTCCACGCGCCTTGTCTCCGGGTATTTCCACGCTAGCCAGTTTGGTTTCGCTCCGCTTGGGGTAGCCAGAACAGCCTTCATGCCTTGATCGGCCATGCGGTCAAGAATGCGGTCAAGCCATCCAAACTCGAATCGTCCTTCCTCTGGCTCGAGGGCTGCCCAAGCAAAGATCGCCACCGACGCCGAATTAACTCCCGCCAGCTTGAAGAGCCTAAAATCCTCGTCAATAACCTCAGGCATATGCAGCCATTGGTCGGGGTTATAATCTCCACCATGAATCATATGTGGAAAATCCGTTATAATCGGCGGATACCGTTTCATCGCCCTGCTACCTCCTGTTTCCTGCTCATCCGAGACGTCAGAGAGATTAGGGTTTTCCCTTCTCAGGTCAAGCGACCACTCACTACGGCCGTTCGGCAAGGGCTTCAGCCACTCGACAAATCAGTATTGTCATGAGAGCTCTGGCCCGATACTCTGTTAATTCTTGAATCGGGAGGGGCTGCAAATGTATCGAATAGGGATAGATCTGGGAGGAACCAAGATCGAAGGGATCGTTCTCGATCCTGAAGGCAAAGAGGTTTTCAGAAAACGAATCCCCACGGAAAAGGAAAAAGGCTACGAGCATATACTTCACAACATCGTCGCGTTGTACGGAGACCTGGCCAGGAGCATCGGCAATAAGCCGCACACCATAGGAATAGGCACCCCAGGCGCCATCTCGCCTCGCACAGGGCTCCTGAAAAACTCCAATACAGTATGCATGATAGGCAAGCCGGTCAAAGTTGACCTGGAAAAAATGTTAGGCCGGAAAGTGGAGATACAGAATGACGCAAATTGCTTTGCCATGGCCGAAGCCCTTTTCGGGGCTGGAAAAGGAAAGAAACTTGTCTTCGGCGTTATAATGGGTACGGGATGCGGAGGCGGAATTGTTTACAAAGGAGAGGTAATAACCGGCCCTCAAGCGATCGCAGGCGAATGGGGCCACATGTCCATTGATCCTAACGGTCCCAAGTGTTATTGCGGACAGCGCGGTTGCGTTGAGGTTTACATCAGCGGAGGCGGATTGGAAAACCGCTATGCGGAAGCCTATGGCGTGCGAAAGACGCTGCCCCAAATAGAGAGTGAGTATTACGCGGGCGATGCCAAGGCCAGGGAATTCATGGCCGTATTCTTTCGCAACTTCGGCCGAGCCATGGCCAACCTGATTGACATTCTCGACCCTGACATAGTCGTTCTTGGCGGAGGCGTGTCCAAATTCGACGCAATCTATACCGAAGGAGTGGAGCAGGTCAGGCGTTTCGTCTTCAGCGACAGCCTTGAAACCCCAATCGTAAAGCATCAGGTTGGAGATTCCGCGGGGGTGATCGGCGCAGCGCTGATAGGAGTTTGATCCCTTTTCCGGTTGGCTAGTTTCACAATTCCATGAGCCCAACGCGCCGGAGGGAGAAGTGGCCCCTGCAACTGACAAGGATGAAGAACTCATTTCCCCGGCCAGAGCGCCATTAGACCAGGGCTTCGCATGCGGTGTGGCCGGATGGTCTTATCCTGACTGGGAAGGGTTCGTGTATCCGCCGCACGTCAAAGACAAGCTCAGGTATGTCGCATTCTACGTAGATGTGGTTGAAATCAATATGTCGTTTTACCGGCCGCCATCCCGCCACGCAGCCGCATCATGGGAAAGAAGAACCAGAGACCTCCCCGGTTTTTTCTTCACGGCAAAACTACATCAGGACATCACCCATGGTGGAAAAATGGACAAAGAGATAGTTGATTCTCTCAAGCGCGGCTTCGAGCCGCTAGCAGAAGCAGGCCGATTGCGTCATCTACTGGCCCAATTCAGGTATGATTTCTCTGATTCCCCTGCTGCCCGGGAGTATCTTCGCAAGATCCATGCTGCGTTTTCGAACATGGCAAACGTAGTCTTCGAACTCAGACATGCCTCATGGCAATCTGCCAACGCTTTTGAGGAGTTATCCTCCATGGGCGCGACAGTCGCTGCCCTTGACTATCCTGCTGGCCGGTCTTCCTTCAGCGCTGATACCCCTCCAAGCGCCGGCAACGCATACTTTCGCCTTCACGGAAGAAACCGTGCTGCCTGGTACAGCAAGGACTCCGGCAGGGACGAAACTTACAACTACCTCTATAACGAGCGCGAAATCACGAACATCGTCGCTCGTGCAAGGCGCATCCGCGCCGTGTCCTCCACCCTGACTGTCATCGCAAACAACCATTACCAAGGGAAGGAAATGGTAAATGCCCTGCAGATAATGGCCGCCTGGCGGGAGACGCCTGTACGCATTCCACCCCTTTTGGCGGAAAAGTATCCCATTCTGCGATCCTGCGGCAAAATTGAATCACCAACTGATTGAGAACGATGGCCTATCCCAGCCTCGCAGCAAGTAACCTCAGAAGCAAAGAGCAATGCCTCTCGGCATAAGACAGCATCCCCTGCAAAAAGAACGCCGAAGCAAAAAGCAGAACCGGTCAGCCGCCGGGGATACGCTTTTCCTTTTGCCGTTTTTCGATAATTTGTTGCTCTATTTCGTATGGAACAGCCTCGTACTGTTCAAAATGCATTGTGAACGACCCGCGGCCCTGGGTCAGCGTGCGAATGGCGCCGGCATAGCCAAACATCTCAGACAATGGAACGACGCACTTAAGGATCCGGGCGCCCGCTGATTGTTCCATTTGTTCTATCCTCCCCCGCCTTTGACAGATGCTTCCGCTTGCAGCGCCCAAGAATTCTTCCGGAACCACCACCTCAACCGACATGACCGGCTCCAGCAGATCCGGCTGTGTCTTGAGGAAAACGCGCCTGAAAGCCATCAGCGCCGCCTCTTGAAAGGCTATGTCGCTTGAATCAACATCATGGTAAGAGCCATCAATGAGCCTCACTCGCACATCCACCACAGGATATCCCGCATAAGGCCCAACCCTCATTGCCTTGACTATGCCCTTTTCCACAGAGGTGATGTACTCGGCAGGTATGCGCCCGCTTTTGATTTCATTCACAAATTCAAAGCCTTCCCCTGCTCCCAACGGCTCAATTTTGATGCAGACATGACCGTACTGCCCCCGTCCGCCCGTTTGTTTGACGTGTTTGTATTCGCCCTCACCATAAACAGTGGACGTCTCGCGATACGCCACCTCAGGTCTGCCAGTTTGAACATTCACGCCGTATTCGCGCCTGATCCTCTCCACGAGGACCTCAAGATGCAGCTCCCCCATCCCTGAAACAACTGTCTCAGCGGTCTCATTGTCATATCCGACCACAAATGTTGGGTCCTCATCAGAAAGACGCTTGAGCGCAGCCGACAGTTTATCCGAATCGGCTCGACCCTCCGTCTTCAGGCTTATGCTTACGACCGGAGTTGGGAATTCCATGCTTTCCAGAACAATCGGCTTATCGCGCATGCAGAGTGTGTCTCCAGTTTGCACGTCGGTGAGACCTACCACTCCGACAATATCGCCTGCTCCGGCATCTTCAAGCGCTTCGTGGCGGTTGGCATACATTCTGACGATTCTGGCGATCCTCTGCTCCACTCGTCTCGTGCTGTTCCAAACAAACGCGCCACTCGCAACGCGTCCCGAATAAATTCTAAGAAGAGTAAGTTTGCCGATATGCCGATCTGATATGATCTTGAAAACCAAAGCGGCAAATGGTCCTTCATCGGAGCCCACCATACCCTGAGGCAAGTCGCCTTCCACTGCCTGGATGCAGATTTCCTGAGGAGACGGCAGAAAATCAACGATCGCATCAAGCAAATCCTGAATTCCTTTATTCTTGAACGCAGACCCGCCCAAAACCGGAAC
>CALETX010000278.1 GCA_937920455.1 uncultured bacterium | reverse complement strand
ATGGCATGGGTGAGGAGCCCGACGTATATTGCCGCGCGGACTGGAGGGGAGGCTATCCGATCGGCCCAACCGCTTTCGAGAGACGACAGCATCTGATGGGGTCCATAGCCGTGGAATCCGAAATTGAGCGTTCGGAATGCGCCGCTGCATTGAACCGCTGTTTGCCATGGAAGAGTTTCGGAATCGTTCAGGCCCTCACCGAAGACGAACGAACAGCCAAAAAACATCACAGCCGGTGCTTGGATCGTCGCCAGAGGTGTGAGCCGCAGGCCGTTTGTGTTTATGGTGTAAATGACTCTGTAAATTTCGTTGGTGCCGACGAATTTCACAGCTGAAGCCGCTCCGGGACGAGGTGCATAACCTGTGATCGGATCATTGTGGCGGAAATATTCAAGATACGATCCTTCGTATCTCACGCCATGTTCCAGGCGCTGCCGGATGCTGAGCGAATCCAGAGTCAATTCTGCAAGGGCGATCGCAATCAGGAAAGCGCACGCAGCCATAGCGGCCTTTCGGCGTACGCCTGTGCTGGCAATTGCCATGACGGCAGGTGGAGCGCACCACGCGATAAGGCACCACCCCACGGGAAGTTCAACAAAATGAAAAAGCAACGCCGAAACGGCGGTAGAACTCAGCGATGCTACCGCAACAGCCACCACGACTGGCATCGTCTTGGAACACAGCATGAATGATCAGATCCGTTCGGGAGTTTGAATGCCCAGAAGATTAAGTCCCTTGCCAAGAACATTTGCCACCATGCCGCAAAGCCGGACGCGGCTTTCCCTGACGCCCTCCTCGGCCTTGAGGAACGGAACGTTTTGATAGAAGGTGCTGTAAATCTGACTCAGCTCGTAGAGATAATCGGCCAGTATGCTGGGTTTGTGCTGATGAGCGGCATTCAGTACCGCGTCCGGAAAGCGAAGAAGGGCGAGGATGAGCGTCCGTTCCACAGGTTCCGTTATCCTGATGGGGAATGATTGCAGATCGCGGTTTGGAAAACGCTCTGCGTATTTGTCCCTGACGCTTGCTATTCTTGCGTAGGCATATTGAAGATATGGTCCTGAGTTGCCCTCCAGAGAAAGGGCTTTTTCCCACGTAAACACGACGGTTGTTTGAGGATTCTGGCTGAGGTCCGCGTATTTGACCGCTCCGATGCCAACCGCCTTGGCGATCTCCTTCTGGCGCTCAGGAGGCATGTCAGGGCTGTTCTGCCTGACGATGGCAAGCGCACGTGATTCTGCCTCATCCAGCAGTCTTTCAAGTTTGATGACATTTCCCTGCCTGGTAGAAAAGGTTCCTTCCGGCAGGCGCATAAGTCCGAACCATACATGTTCCATTCGTGCTTTGCAGCCGAGCTTTCTGCAGATCGCGAAAACCTGCTTGAAATGAAGCTGTTGTCGCTCGTCGGTGACATAGATGATTCTATCAGGATTGAATTCGCTGATTCTGCTTAGAACCGTTGCTATGTCGGTGGTGGCATAGTTGAAGGCGCCGTCGCTCTTGCGGACTATGCAGGGCGGAAGTTTCTCCTCATCGAGAAAAACCACAAGCGCTCCCTCGCTTTCGCGCGCAAGGCCCTGCTTGATGAGGCGATCAATTACATCAGGAAGCATCTGATGATAGTGGCTTTCGCCGCGCGTCAGATCGAACCTTACGTTGAGACGATCGTATATTCGCTGGAATTCATCCATGCTGAGCGTGATGAATTTGCGCCACATTTCAAGGTTTTCAGGGTCACCTTCCTGAAGCTTGACCAGTTCGCGCCGGCATTTGGCAAGCCATTCCGGATCTTCCTCGCTCTTTGCATAACTTTTTACGTATACCCGTTCGAGTTCTGCCACCGGGTCATCATCAAGGGCTTTGGGATCGAGGAAGTTGCGATAGCCCATGATGAGAATACCGAACTGTGTGCCCCAATCGCCAAGGTGGTTGTCTGATATGACGCGGTATCCGAGGAAGCGATAAAGTCGGTCGAGGGCGTTGCCGATGATGGTGGATCGGATGTGTCCAATGTGCATTGGCTTTGCGACGTTGGGGCTGGAATAATCAATCACCACAGTTCGGCCTGCGCCGGTTAGGGGCACCCCAAGATTGGGATCTGAGGCAAGTGTCGTTGCCATCTTGATACACCAATCATCGTTCAGTCGGATGTTGATGAAGCCGGGTCCGGCAATTTCGAGAGAGCTGGCGACATCGTCCAACCGAGCATTGGAGATCACATCTCCCGCTATCTCGCGGGGGTTGCGTCCCAATCTTTTTGCCAGCGTCATTGCGTAATTGCACTGGTAATCACCGAACTCCGGCCTTGTGGCGACAGAAACTGTCAGATCGGCCATTGGCGCGGCTTCAGTGATGGTACTTTCGAATACTTGCCTGAGCCTGGCGGAGAGGTGCTGTGCCGGTGTTTGATTTGACATATCGTTGCTCATATTTGACGAACGGCAAATGAACAGAGGGACGCTGCGGATGTCAACGTCTTTATTGAAGGGAATAAGTCAGCGGCTTCTGCAGGCGTGAACACCCATGAGGGGGATGGCGGAGGGGGAGGGATTTGAACCCCCGTTGCCCGTAAGGGCAAACATGATTTCGAGTCATGCGCTTTCAGCCGGACTCAGCCACCCCTCCGGCAAAATCAAAGCAAATGAACTTTGGGGACGCTTATCAGTAGAGTAAAGAATGCCGGTCCGGAAGT
>CALETX010000277.1 GCA_937920455.1 uncultured bacterium | reverse complement strand
CTGGAGTTCAACTGTCGGTTTGGCGATCCCGAGACGCAGGCTATTCTGCCTCGCTGGAAAGGTGATATTCTTCCGGCTCTGAACGCCTGCATAGACGGGAATCTGAACAAGGATATGGTTCAGTGGACTGGCGAGACTGCTGTGTGTGTAGTGATGGCCTCAGAAGGCTATCCGGGCTCTTACAGGAAGGGGTTGCGAGTTGACGGATTGGAACAAGCGGCGCAGATGCCCGGCGTGCTTGTTTTCCATGCCGGCACAAAGAAGGATGGCAACACGATCGTCACCAACGGAGGGCGGGTAGTTGGCGTCACGGCTATTGGAAGTGATCTGCCAGAGGCAGTTGAGAGAGCTTATGAAGCCGTTTCGGTCATAAAGTTCGACGGAGCGCACTGGCGCAAGGACATAGCGGCCAGGGCGTTGACGCTCAACAATCGCCACTGATACTGCGTTTGAGGAGGATAACAGATGAACGAAGGGCCGGAGGTTGCTGTAGTGATGGGGAGCGATTCGGACTGGCAACTTGTCAAGCAGGCTGTACGAACGCTGGATTCATTTGGTGTTCGCTGTGAAGCAAAAGTAATATCCGCGCACCGCACTCCGGATGTTGCCGCTTCGTATGCCAGACAGTGCTCTGAGCGGGGAGTAAAGGTGATAATAGCTGCTGCAGGCGGCGCGGCGCATCTTGCTGGTGCCATGGCGGCGCACTCGATTTTGCCGGTTGTGGGAATTCCGATTGCTGGCGGGACGCTTGGCGGGTTGGATTCATTGCTTTCCACGGCGCAGATGCCTGCTGGAGTACCGGTAGCCACCGTCACCCTGGGAAGTGCCGGCGCGGTTAATGCCGCTATTCTTGCAGTTCAGATTCTGGCAGTGTCACGGCCGGATTTGCAGGAAAAGCTTAGGCAGTATAAAGTTTCAATGAGGGACAAAGTGCTCGCTGGCGACGAGAGGGTAAGAGCTGATATGCGCGGCGAGCAAACTGATCAGACTGACTGACCATGCGCAGCCTTTCCCAGTTGGTTACAATAGCGGTGTTTTTCTTAGTGGCCATCTTGCCGTTTATGACTCTAGAAGGCCGGACGGCGCCTGTGGCAGATTGGACTGCGACGACTGAGGATCTCATGCGCCTTCTGACAGAGTTACGCATTCCTCACGATCCCACAAACCTTCAGCGCGCTGCTATTGAGGCGATGCTCAAGACCCTGGACCCTGCCGCGACTGTTGGAACGGCATTGGAACCGTCGGCTGATTCGTCCTGCTCTGACGACGGGCTTGTTGCCGAGGAATGGCCTGAAGATATGGGCTATTTGAAGATAAGAAGATTCCAACCTGGTACCGGGTCGAATGTTGTGAGCATAATTTCGGCATGGCTGGAAAAAGGGCGTTCTTCGCTGGTGATTGATTTGCGTGCTTCTTCTGGGTCTGACCTGGCGTCGGTTGATGAAATAGCAGGTGTTTTCGTGCCTGAAGACGTTGAGTTGTATGTTGTAAGAGATTTTAGAGGAAATACTACTCACAGTCACAAAGCTGCAGGGAGCGGCCGGGTGGGCACCAACATGCTGACGAGTGTTGTGGCAGTTGACAGCGACACTCGTGGTGCAGCGGAGGCATTGGCGGCTGTGTTGAAGGGCAGAGCAGGAGTGATTCTCGTTGGATGGCGCACGCGAGGCGATCTTGCGCTGCGAGAGTGGGTGGAGTTTGGCAGCAACGCCGCGGCTCGTATAGTGGTTTCTAAGATATTATTGCCGGGCTGTGATGAAGCGGAGTCGTTCAAAGGCGTTGAGCCGGATGTGGCGGTCACAGGCATCAGACCAGGCCGGATACCGCAGCGCCCTCCGCCGGGACGCGCATTCTCAGAGAAATCTGAAAGAAGCCGGGAACTGATGCGGCGAGTGGCTGACGATCCGGTTCTTGGATCGGCGGTGGACATTCTGCTTGGGCTGAAAGCCGTGGGTTTTTGTGGACAGTCCGGAGGGAGGGGAGCGGCTGCGCGATGATGAAGAGTCTTGTGTGTGCTCTTGAGGCAGGAAGATGTCAAGCAAGCTGATACTCTTCGTTTGCACTGGAAACGTTTGCAGGAGCCCTATTGCGGAGTACCTTCTGAAGAAGCATCTGAACGGCGCAGGGCGATGGGTGGTTGGTTCCGCTGGAACATGTGCGCTTGAGAATCAGCCGCCTACTCCGGCCGCAGTTGCGGTGATGGCGGAGCATGGGATTGATATTTCAGGCCATCGAAGCCGGCCTCTCACCCGACAATTGGTCGAACAGGCAAGGGTGATAGTCGCCATGACTGCGGCTCACGCGAGGGCCGTCAGTCTGTTGTACCCGCCAGCGGTTGAGAAAACTTTTGTGATTGGTTCGTTCGATGATTCGAGAGACGAGGATATTGAGGACCCGATAGGTTTATCCGATGAGGCGTACCGGCGCGTTCGGGATAAAATTGCAAGGGCCATGCCGGGGTTGGCGTCATTCCTGAACGCCCTTGAGTGACCGGATGCATCGAGAATGCCTTGATGGGAGATGAAATGAAGATAGTGGTAGGCGCGGATCATGCGGGATATGAGCTGAAAGAGTTTGTAAAATCACAGCTAGACGAACGCGGGATTGAGGTTGAAGACGTGGGTTGTTTTGGCCGTGACTCGGTGGATTATCCTGATTATGCAATGCAGGTTGTATCTCGGCTGGCGGATGGGCGAGCGGATCAGGGCATTTTGGTATGTGCCACCGGCATTGGCATGAGCATTACTGCGAACAGACAGCCGGGTATCAGGGCGGCTTTGTGTATGACTCCCGAGATGGCCGAGGCTGCCCGCACGCACAATGATGCAAACATTCTTGTCCTTGGTGGGAGGCTGGTTACGAAGGATCAGGCGGTAGCAATTTTGAATGCGTGGCTGGCGGGCGGATTTTCTGGCGAGAGCAGGCATGTGCGGCGGCTCAAGAAGCTTGAGAGATCCGCCTGTCTGGGAGCGGATACCGACGAACTTAGACGAAGAGATCATGACGTTGCATCCGCTGTTTTTGCGGAAGAGCAACACCTTCGGACAACGATAAATCTGATAGCATCCGAAAATTACGCAAGCAGAGCAGTGCGTCAGGCGCAGGGTTCCGTCATGACGAATAAGTACGCCGAGGGATATCCTGGTAAGCGATGGTACAACGGATGCGAGAATGTTGATGCAGTTGAACGTCTTGCAATTGAGCGGGCGGTTCGACTTTTTGGAGCGCAGCATGCCAACGTGCAGCCGCACTGCGGGAGCTCGGCCAATATGGCAGTTTATTTTGCTGTGTTGAATCCTGGCGATACAATTCTTGCTATGAGCCTGGCGCACGGGGGACATCTGACTCACGGCCATAATGTGAATTTCTCGGGACGTTTTTTCCGCATTGTTTCTTATGGTGTGGACAGAAAAACAGAGACCATTGACTATGGCGCTATTGATGCTCTTGCCGCTGAACACAAGCCCAAGTTGATAGTGGCTGGGGCTAGTGCCTATCCAAGGATTATTGACTTCGGGAAGTTCAGGGAAATAGCCGACAGGCATGGTGCGTATCTTATGGTTGACATGGCACACATAGCGGGGCTGGTTGCTGGCGGTGCTCATCCAAGCCCTCTGCCGATGGCTGAATTTGTGACCAGTACCACTCACAAGACGCTTCGTGGGCCGAGAAGCGGCATGATCCTCTGCCGTGAGGAGTTCGCGGCGCAGGTGGACAGACAGGTGTTCCCGGGACTGCAGGGCGGACCCTTGATGCATGTTATAGCGGCTAAGGCGGTGTGTTTCGGCGAGGCGCTCGACCCGTCATTCCGCGGATATGCGGCTCAGGTTGTGCGCAATGCTGCTGCGCTCGCCAATACGCTGTTGAGCGGCGGTTTGCGGCTTGTGTCGGGCGGCACGGACAATCACATGATGCTTGTGGATCTGACACCGTTGGGGATCACCGGCAAGGACGCGGCTGCCGCTCTCGACAGGGCCGGGATCATTGTGAACAAGAACGCCATTCCGTTTGATGCTCAAAGTCCCTACCTGACGTCTGGAATTCGAATTGGCACTCCTGCTGCGACAACCCGCGGTATGCGGGAAGACGAAATGCGGCGTATTGGATCAATCATCCTTGATGTTCTGAGAAGTCCGGACGATGAAAAGAGGCTTAACTGGAACAGGATGAAGGTTCGGGAATTGGCAGACGCGTTTCCCGTCCCGTAGAATGCCTTTCGGCTGGAGAGTTATTCAGTCCCGCGGGCATGTGCCGGGCGAGTTATTTCATGCCGAACATCGCTTCTTTGAGGTCAAGATAGTAGAGGTAATTCTCCTGTGACACGTCGGGAGGACAACGATGGTCGCAGAATGGAATATAGCCGCCGCGCTCGACGAGCGGCACCAGTG
>CALETX010000276.1 GCA_937920455.1 uncultured bacterium | reverse complement strand
CTTGGGTATCTCGTTGCAAATGGGTTTCTCACACAACACGTGGCAGCCAGCCGCCAGCGCCTGCATTGTTGGCTCGTAGTGATCACTGCCATATTCGTAGCCGCCGGTAGCCACGCTGACGGCATCCGGCCTGAGAGCTTTCAGCATTGCGGGGGCGTCATAGAAGGCGGGAACGCCAAGCGCTGCTGCTGCAGAGTCGGCTCTCTCCTTGAGAATGTCGCAAACCCCCACTAACCGACATTTAGGATTGTCTTTGTAGATCCGCGCGTGACGGTTGCCTATGGGCCCCATGCCTATGACAGCAATCCTTATCATTGCTCTTGTTTCTTTTGTTCAGATTCACGCGGGTCGGAGCTGCGCGGAAGGAGACTCGTACCCGTATTCCCGCAACGCCGGCTCGAAAAAGTCGAAGTAGTTTATACCGTCATCCTGCCGCCATCTGTCAACAGCATCCTGCCGCACCGGAATTTTGGCCAGCCTGATCCCCAGGAATGCCTCCAGCCTGCGCAGAGTCTCTTCTTGACGAAGCACAAAATCTTCAAACCTGACTTCAATCCAGTTTTCCGCTTTCGGAGTAGCGCGCACAAGGTCATACTGGTACTTCCACGAAATCGCGCGCCTCAGACGCACATCGTTCGTGCGTGGATACGAGATGCCGAAATCGGCCAAGTCGTCCGTGAGGTGGGCGCCGATGATGCAGTCGCGCGGATTGCGGATCCAGAAGATATATTTGATGTCCGGAAACATCCGGACTATCCAAGGGTACACCAGCGTAGTTTCCGGTATCTTCCATCCCTTGTGTTTGGCTGGACTTTCCAGCACAACGCGAAGGTATGACCTTATCAAACGCTGAAATATTTCCGGAATGGGCATGGTATGTAGCTGAGAAAAATCCCATTCCAGACCGCCCTTCCATTTTACATAGGGCGCGAGTACGCGACATGCCTCATACATGTCTTCAGGGGGCAGGAGGTCACCGGAGCCATTCAGCGGTTCGCCCATGAAAACTCCGCTTGCTGAAAGCGTATGCGACATAGCGCGAGTGCCGGAGTGTCCTCTTCCTATGACTGTTACCATCATGGCTGTCTCAGGGCCTTTCCATGCAAGAGGAATGCTTCTACTATAATTTTTTTTGCCCTCGTTGTTTCTTCAGTTCCTGAGCCTGAAGGCCTTTCGCGGCCTTCGGGGAGCCGATGTAGAGAGTATTGTATGCCTGTTCCGAGGATGTGAACGGTCCGCATCCTTTTCCATGCCAGTTTAGATTGGTATAGATCGGATTGCGTCTCCCTGTCTCCTTTTCCCGCCTGGCGATATGCGCCTGCATTCTCGCCTCCAGATACTCGACCACATCCGGCTCCTGTGAAGCAAGATTATGATTTTCCTCAGGGTCTTTAAGCAGATTGTACAGCTCAATCTCAGGTTTGAAATGGAAGTCAGGCTCGATCGCGTGAATGAGCTTCCACTCGGGCGTTCTCCACCCATGTTTTCTCATCCAGGTGCACTCCGTTATGTAGAACTCAGGCTCAGGTCTTCTTTGCTGACCGCGCAACAGGGGGACGAGGCTGCGGCCATCGAACGGGATTTTCGTCTTTATGCCCAGGAGTTCGAGTATAGTTGGAGTCATGTCTTTCATCTGTACTATATCGTCAAGTCGCAGGCCATGAGGTACCTTTCCCTCCATGATAAAGGCAAGCGGGATGCGCAGCGTGCACTCGTACAGACCATGATGATCGTAGTAGCATTCGTGATCGTGAAGGGTTTCGCCATGATCTGATGTGATGACAACGAGAGTGTCTTCCCACAATTCCAGCGCATCCATTGTGGCAAAAATGTTCGCAATGCACGCGTCCATGTAAGCCAGGGCGCCGTCGTACTGGGCGATGATGTATTCCTTGTCGGTGCAGCCCGGTGGGAACCAGCTCTTGAAATAGTCGCAGAACGGCTTGAACTTGTAGACCGGCTCGAGCGACTTGTTCGAAGGATCAAATTCGTTTCCGCCGTAGAATATCCTCTCGAATGGCCTGGGCGGAAGATAAGGCGAATGGGGATCCATGTGGCGCAGGAACAGAAAGAACGGCTTGTTGGCAGCAGCCATGTCTTTCAACTCTGGGATGGCAACTGCGTTCAGGTTTTCCGCCTTGGGACTCCGTCCCTGTTCCCAAGAACCCCAGCCTTCGAAATCGAGATATTTCTGAAACCCGCGGGAGGCGGGGTTGCCGCTGAAGCCGACGCAGGTTGTCTGATATCCCTCGCCGCCTAATATCTCTGCAAGCGTGGCCAGCTTTGGATCGAGGCCTCCCTCGTGCCTGAGCGCCACAACATTCATGCCGAAAGCATCCATGCCAGTGAACATCGAAGTATATCCCGGCGTGGTGGGAATGTGTGGACTGAAAGCGCTGCTGAAAACGGCGCCACGTCTGCACAAATTGTCTATGTGCGGAGTTGTAAGTCTCTTGTAGCCGTAAAGACTCATGTGGTCTGCACGGAGACTGTCTATGCCGATAAGAAGCAGGTTTGGTTTGCGTTTCATATTTCCATTTTTCCTCCATGTTTTTTTGATTTGAAGCTGATCATAGCGTGCCGAGACATCGTAAGCAGGCCTTGAGAAAACCAAGGCTCTCTGCGGCTATAATATCCCTGCGGGCCATCTCGTAGTGGCCTGCGCCAATGATCTCCAGACACACCGGGCCGGTGTACTTGCCGGCTACCATGGCGCGGAGGTATGAGAGCAAATCAATATCGCCCCGACCGCATGCCTGATCCTGCGG
>CALETX010000275.1 GCA_937920455.1 uncultured bacterium | reverse complement strand
TCCGACGCCATTTCCTCTATTGGCGAGCTGTCAGCCCAGACGAACGAAAGGCCATGTTCGCCGAAGCCAGGGCCATGCTTGAAAAGCAATCGGCAATTAGGAGAACGGTCCATGCCTGAACGCAGAGAGGACAAGGAGCTGGCCAGGTACAGAGACCTCCTGGAAACGCCGTCGGAGTTCAAGGACGGTTTCGGATGGTCAACCGTGCTGGGAATTTTTTTCTGTGGCCTGGTGATGATGCCCGGAGCCATTTACCTCGGCCTCATGACTGGCGCCGGCATGGGTGCAGCCGCCGTCTGGGTCACGGTTATCCTCTTCAGCGAGGTCGCCCGCCGCGCCATGAAGACCATGTCCAAACAGGAGCTGGTCGTGCTGCTCCACGCGGCCGGCATACTCGCTGGCGGAGGCCCCATAGGCGACTTCGTCTACCGCGCCTATCTGGTGAACAGCGAAGCCGTGCGTGACGCCGGGATGCGCGAGTACTTCCCAACATGGTTCGTCCCGCGACCCGACAGCGCTGCAATTTCAGAACGCAATCTCTTCCACCCCGACTGGTTCGTTCCTCTCTCCATAGTCGCGCTAATGATGATCATCGGAGTCGTAAACAGATATACAATAGGCTACTTCTTCTTCCGTCTTACATCCGACATCGAGAAACTTCCCTTCCCCATGGCTCCCATAAGCGCACAGGGAGCAATGGCTATGGCCGAAGCCGACGCTCCAGCCGAAGGAAGCACAAAGGAGGATGCCGGCCGTATCGCATTCTTCAGCGCCAGACAGGGTATTCGACGCAAAAGCGAACGCTGGCGGTTATTCTCCCTTGGCGCGGTTATCGGCATTGCTTTCGGCTTCTTCCAGGTGGGCGTGCCGGCAATCACGGGCCTGCTGCTGGACAAACCATTCTTTCTGCTACCCCAGCCTTTTGTTGAAACAACGCCCCTGACCGAAGGCATTCTGCCTGCAACGCCGACAGGTCTCACCGTTGATCTGGGCATCATTCTTATAGGCTTTGTGGTGCCGTTTTGGGCCGTGATCGGAACATTCTGCGCCATCATTGCAACTCTGGTGTTGAACCCCATACTTCATCATGCAGGCATCCTCACACGCTGGCAACCCGGCATGAACACCATCAACACAACCTTTGCCAACAGCATTGACTTCTGGATGAGTTTCGGCATAGGCGCGGCCTTCGGCATCGCCGCGGTTTCGATTTATCAGACGGCGCGCGACGTGCGCAGAAGGCTGGCCGAGCTTCGCGAGAAACGTCTCCAAGCCGCAGGCACCGAAAGCCTCTGGGAAAAACCAAAGGTCGGACGAGGCGATTACCCGATGAGCCTTGCTCTTGTCGGATATGCAATAAGCTCTGTCATGGTAATCGTCCTGTGCTATGCGCTGCTTCGCAATACCGGCACAAGCCGGATCGGAATCCTCACCTTCCTTGTGGTTTTCACCTTCGTTTACAACCCCTTCATTTCCTACGTCAACGCCCGGCTTCTAGGCATCTCCGGCCAGCAGGTTGACATTCCCTTCATTAAAGAGACGGCTTTCATCCTTTCCGGCGCCCGAGGCATTGATGTCTGGCTCGCACCAATCCCAATCGTAAACTACGGAGGACAAGCGCAATCCTTCCGCGTCAACGAGCTAACAGGCGTCAGCTTTCGTTCACTCCTGAAAACTGACATAATAGCAATTCCTGTCTTGTTCCTCCTTTCACTCGTGTTCTGGGCGTTCATCTGGAAGGCATCGCCGATTCCCTCCGACGCCTTCCCGGCCGCACAAATCAACTGGGAGCTGAGGTCCAAATCTGACGCACTGCTCTACACATCAACTTTTGCCGTCGAGGGTGGAGAGGTAAATATAATGCACAGCGAGTTCATGCAGGCCATCCACCCCGTAGTCATCGCAATAGCGGGTGTCCTCACCGTGGTGCTGTTCACCATCCTAAACTTCCTGGGACTGCCGATCCTTTTCGTTTATGGAATCATCAGGGGACTCGGGCAGCTTCCACACTATATGTTGCTCGAAATAGTAGGTGCCATGCTCGGACGCTTCTATTTCCAGAAAAAATTCGGACCGGAAAATTTTCTAAGAATGGCACCGACTGTCCTTGCCGGATATTTTACGGGGGTAGGACTAATAAGCATGGCCACAATTGCCATGCGCCTGATCCAGTCGGCAGTGTCAGCAGCGCCGTTCTGAGGAGGAAACGAGAGAATCAACAAGAGGAGTCAGATAGTGCCTTCTGAAATCCAAAGCCAGGCGCGGCTTCCGCTTTCGGTGGCGTTAGAAGTCGCCGTCCAGGGCATAAAAATACGCATTGGAAGATCCGTCATAACTCTCATGGGCATAGCGCTCGGTATCGCCTTTCTGATGTCAATACTGATGGCGCAGGCATGCCGTAAGGGTGTGGCAGCCGAAATGAACATACGCGCCGAAGCACAACGCATGCTGAGTTTCCTCGTCGCAGAAACCGGTCCGTTGCGCGGACGCAAACTGGCCATCATCCAGTCAGGTATTCTCGACCAGCGGGAACTCAGATTCGTAGAGAAACTTCTCAAAGAGGCCCCGTCCCAAATTGCCTTGGTTCAAATGAAGGCTTCAGAAGGCGCGCCACACTTCCCGCAAAACGTCCCGATCTCACGAACATCTGACCCCGCTTCTGCCTTGAAAGACGCCGATGCAACCGTCGTTCTCGGCGCCGGCACGCTTCCTGAAATCAACTGGTCCGCACTAATGTCCGTCATGCGGAAACGCATTGTGGCATTCTCCCGCGCAGCCCAATCGCAGGCAGGCCGACCAAATGACTCAATCACTCTTGAATATATGCCCAAAGAGGAAGAAATCGCCGAGATAAACGCCGAAGCAAGACGATCGGCGTTCAGAACCATATGGATCGTCGTAATATCTCTCCTCGTCACCGTTATAGGCGTGTCCAACGCCATGTTGATGTCCGTCACCGAACGCTTCCGTGAGATCGGAACCATGAAATGTCTCGGCGCACTATCGCGTTTCATCAGACAGCTTTTCCTCATGGAATCACTCATGATGGGCGTCGTGGGATCCGCCATAGGCAGCGTTTTCGGAGCGCTTTTTTCCTATGTGGTTTTCGGAGCCGCGTACGGTTTCGGGCTTGTGGCACTCTCGGTCAGATGGACTTGGGTGGGCGGCGCCGTAATAGCAAGCATGACGGCAGGCATACTGCTCGCGGTTGTAGCCGCCATCTATCCGGCCGGCTTTGCCGCTCGCATGGTGCCGGCAACAGCTTTGAGGAGTAACGTGTAATGGAACTCAACGAAGCAAAGTTCAACGCATTGTTTACGGCCGACCTAAAAAAGGAACGGCGCACCATCATCAGGGGCGTTGATATAAAGAAGATCTATCGAACAGGTCAAAACCAGACTCATGCTCTCAGAGGAGCCACACTCGATATCTATCAGGGAGAGTACCTTTCAATTATGGGGCCATCCGGCTCTGGCAAGACTACACTCTTCAATATGATCGGCGGACTGGCTAAACCATCGTCCGGCAAGGTATATATTGATCAGGTGGATATTGCGCAGCTCGACGCTAACGAACTGGCATGGCTTAGGTGCAGAAAAATAGGCTATATTTTCCAGACATTTAATCTCATCCAGGTCATGACCTGCATCGAAAACGTCATGCTCCCCATGAGCTTCGCTGGCCTGTCGGCTGACGAGGCACGCGACAAGGCCATGTATATCCTCAAAATCGTCGGACTGGGCAACAGGCCTCTCCACAAACCGGCGGAACTCTCCGGCGGCCAGCAGCA
>CALETX010000274.1 GCA_937920455.1 uncultured bacterium | reverse complement strand
CCGTCACCTTCGCGGCAGCATCCCGCAGCATGCTTTGCACCCGGTCGGATGTCATGGTGGCGCCAGTGATGGCATCCACGGAATTTTCGTCCAGGGTTGCACCTTTCTTGAGTAATCGGATTCCTGGCTCACCTGTTGCTGAGACGATTTTCTTGCCCTTGAACTGGTTGACAAACCACTCGGACCCAATCTCACCTCCCAGGCCGGGAGTTTCCTCCTGCTGGTAGAACCGCAAAGCTCGGATGGTCTGCAAGTCAGGTTCAAGCGCCAGTACGCCCTTGATCGGCCCCCACAAACCCATGCCAGCGAGAGGTACCGCAAAAGCTACAGGAATCTCAGATGTGCCGTTCGTGATAAAAGCATACAATGGAAGAGTGCCGTTTGTCTGTACGATCACGTTGCTTTCGAAAATCTTTATTAACGCTTGTGCTGACGTTTTCTTCTCGAACGGAACGCCCAGCGCGGACAAATAGTTGCGTATTTCCTCGGCTTTCTCGTTGGCGGTCCAGTGCGGCGCAGCGAGGCGTCCAGCAATCGTCAAGATCAGGGCGCAGCTGGCTCCGAAAACAGCGGCAAAGACCACAGTACGCGTGTCAGCTATTCTCACGGGCGTATCTCCTGACATGGATCCGAATAACTATCTCATCCAGCAGAGGCGCGCAGATATTGCCTAGCAGAATGGCGAACATAACCCCTTCGACGTAGCCGGAAAAAGAGCGAATGAGGATCGTGACGGCCCCTATAATCGCGCCGTAGGCCCACCTCGCCGCCCTCGTCACCGGGCCGGTCACGGGATCGGTCGCCATGAAGACCATCCCAAAAAGAAAGCCTCCGGATAATATATTGAACGACAGAGGATTTACTAGCGCCGGAGCCAAGAGGTGAAGAATCTGCCCAAGCACCGAATACGACACCAGGCAGCCCAAGATTGTCCTCAGGCTGGCGACACGCATGGTAACAAGGAAGAGGCCGCCAATCAGAATCGCAATAGCTGACGTTTCGCCGACGCACCCAGGCGTCTGACCAATGAACAGATCCCAAAGAGAAGTCAGCGTTCCCTTCTTGGCCAGCATGAGAGGTGTCGCACCCGTCACCGCATCGGCCGGAAAGCCAGGCAGGGCCTTCAAGCGTGACAACCAGCCATCCGGCTGCGGTGTTATCCAAGATTTTGACAATTCCGCTGGATACCCCAGGAGCAGGAAACATCGTCCGAGCAAAGCCGGATTGAAGAGGTTACGCCCCGTTCCCCCGAAGACTTCTTTGCCCACCAGTACGCCGAACACCACACCGGCGGCGACCATCCATAGGGGAATACCGGGCGGGAGGATCAGCGGAAAAATGAAACCAGTGATCAGGAATCCCTCGTTGATCTCCTCGTTGCGTACAATGGCGAACAAAACCTCGACCAAGCCGCCCGCTGCGTACGAGATCAACAGCATAAGCAGGACTCTCGGCCCGAAGAAACAGAGAGATGCCAGGAACGCCGGCAACAGCGCCACGATGACGAGCGACATATACCGTTTGATGTCAATCGGATCGCGGGCGAACGGCGCATGCTCGACCTCTTCAACATGTGAGAAAAAGAAATTGTCTGCCGCTCGAAAGATGGGCCAAAGCCGACGGAGACTGCCCCCTTCGTCGAACAGTGGCTTGATACGTGTGAGCAGATTGCCATCTGGTTTCATTTGCGCCAATCCTCGCCGTGTTCCTTCTCGCGCAGAAAGGATTCCTCATGGCTTCTGCGCGCGTTTTCGGCAGCCTGCGCCTCCTCGTGCTCCACGTGTAGCCGCTCCTGCGCCATTGCAAACTGGTGACGGAGCTCGATCTTTGATGGACACACGTAGGAGCACAACCCGCACCCGACGCATAGGGACAATCCAACACGTTCAGCTTCGTCAATTGCGTCGCGGTGAAGGTAACGATGCAGCACCTGTGGCAGCAGCCCCATCGGGCAGACTTCCTCGCACAAACCGCAGGCAATGCAGGGACGTCGCTCTCCGCGCAGTGATGTTGTAAGGCTGCGATCGGCTGCGCTGGTCAGCCGAGATGCAAAACATGGCAGGAACGAAGCGCGGTCAAAACCTGGATTCATAAAGCTTAGAAACTCCCGCTTTTGCGGACGCGGCAAAACAAAGAAAGCATCGTCTCCATAGCCGACGGCTGCCGACGGATCTGTTGGCTTCCCTCGAAAGAGTCCGCCCCTCAGCACACGCTTGGTTTCACCGATATCCTCACTCTCCATAAAGCAGTCGAGCGTGGTCCCTACACGGACGCGAACATGACGAGGATTTGCTGCGCCTGGCCCTCCAACCGCAACGATGCGTTCCGACAACGGAATACCGTCGTTCATGCAGGCGCCAATAGCCTGCACAGTCTGAACATCAAGAACCCATACGATGTCGTCGCGTTTGATGCGCCGGTCGGTCTCCCGCAATGCTCGGCACATCACCCGCGGATCCTCGACCGGGTAACGCATAGGTATGATTTCAGTCTGAATCCAGGCTTGACCGGCGGTTTCACGACGGATCCTCTGGGCGACAGGGTCATTGGGTTCGGTCAGCACCAGATGGATAATTCCGTATTCGGCAAGGAGCCTCGGCAAGTAGCTCAGGCCGGCGATTACGCTTCGCATATGCTCGCCCAGAACAACTTTTCCGCGCGCGTGAAACGGCTCGGTCAGCACGAAGTTCACTAAAACACGGCTCGGCGTTTCAGATCCATCTAGCATTGGCATTCCGCCGGTTTTCGAACTCCAAATCAACGGCCAAATTCCTCCTTCCGCGAGCGCCTGACGCATAGACTCAGCGCTTGTGCGGGCAGGTGCCAGTGGCGGCCTTATCGGATGAATATCCGATCTGGTCACCTGCAGTGCGATACGAGATGCGACTCGCGCATCTCCCGGTTCAAAAGTAACCTTTCCGGCGGCTGGCGCTGGTAATGCTACGCGTCCACCCTTTGCGTTAGCCCAAGCCAGCGGCGCGCCGTACGGCACAGCGTCGCCTTCGCTCACTGCTGGGGAGTACGCCATGCCGTCGCGGAGCAGCTCTATCACAAGCCGTTCCGGTACTGGCATGATGCAAACGCCGCTGGATGGACGTCCTGGCACCTTCGGAAGGAAGCCGCTCCTGAACTTCATGCGAGCTCCTCTCTGCAACCAGCCTCGGCGAATTGCGCAATCAGCGGTGCCATCGTGTCGCATACAAAGTCCTTCCATTCGGCTTGGACTCTGGGCCATGCAGTCAGATCAGACTCGGAGTCTCTCAGCAGGCATTCAATGACCATCGTGGCCGTTTGCCCGCGCGGTGGTCGCGCGCTCACAGCCGTTAGTTTTCCTGTGGCAGCGTCACGGCCGAGGGTTTTATCGCTCACTAGAGCGCTCTGCGGCTTGGCGTCCCGCATATCGTCGGCCAACTGGTAGGCCGTTCCGAGGGCATAGCCTGCGCGCCGCAGGGCTTCAACCAGCTCCAATTCTGCCCCTCCGGCACATGCGGCGGCGAAGCCGAAAAGACTGCCGGTTTTTCGTCGAGCGATGCTCATGCATTGCTCCCACGGCGACTCGGAGGCATCGGCCGCCGTAAGCTCCTGTTCCGCCTCTGCGTCGCACATTTCGAGGAGGGTAGATATCAACATTGGCAAATGTGACGGGAGAGCGTTTCTTATTGTGTTCATGGCGAGGCTCACCAATAGATCGCCCAAAATGACCGAGGTCTTGATGCCTTCCGAGATCCACAAGGCCGTCTTCCCTCGGCGAAGTCTGCCGCCATCGAGAATGTCATCGTGCAGTAAACTCGCTGCATGCAGCATTT
>CALETX010000273.1 GCA_937920455.1 uncultured bacterium | reverse complement strand
GGATGCGGGCACCAACAGCTACGCCGCCTCAGGACCAGACTTGGACATGAGCGAACGGATTCGCGACGGCAACGCCGATGGCGCCACGGTCGTAGATCTCGGCTGTTACGAGGTCAACTTCCTCGATCCGTCGTCACCCGTTTTCAGGTTCCCCCGTCCCACTTATCGCCTGTTCGCCGGACAGACCTCGGATGTGCCCGTATGGATTCAACCCCCGGCCAGCGCGCCTGTTCAGGCGCTTCTCTCGCCACACGGCGACATCGCCGCAACAAACACGCTTGATTTCCCAACCGGCTCAGAAACCAACTCCCTGACGCTGACTGTTGCAGCCACGCTATCCTCAAGCAATGGCGAACTTGTGTCCGTCCTGATAGTCGAAACGAATACGTCCGTCGCTGTGCTCCCCGCAGAAATTGGCATTTACCTCCACGAACGGGAATTAACGATCGGCGGAATGAACCGTTTCTTCGTTCGCCAAGGGGCCACCAACGATCTGCGCGCCAGCTTCCTCTATCCCTCACTGGGTGCGCCAGGCCAGGTGACCATATCCACAAACGCGGTAAGCGGGCCAGGCAACAATGTCTTTTCATGGGAAGGACCCAGTTTAATTACGAATGGCGGCTGGCAGTCCGAAGGTTACCTCAGGATCATCGGAGGCAGCGGATCAAATGTCATTACTCTTGCCGCTGACAATGGTTTCGCGTTTGTCGAATCCGGCTCGTCGAACCTGACTATAGAAGTCATTGGCTTCACGAGCCCTGTTTACGTATCCACCAACGGCAGCGACTCGCACGGCGACGGCACCACGAACGCGCCGTTAGCCACCATCGGTTTCGCCCTCAGCTTCCTGCAGGACGGCGATCAAATAAGGCTCTTGCCAGGCACTTACAGCACCAACACTGGCGAGTCATTCCCTCTGCAGCCTCGCGGAGTCGGTATTGTCGGGTACTCCCCTTCTGGAAATTCATCCCCGTCAGATTGTATTCTTGATGGCTGCGGCGCCGCTGTAAACATAGTAAAATTGACATCGCCTGCACAGGCCGGTTTTCTCGCAAATGTCACCTTAAGCAATGCCGCCCAACCTATGGTATATTTGGACCAGGGACGAGGAGTTGTCTCTAACTGCCATTTCCGCAACACAACTGTCGCCAGCACGTTGGCCGCAGCGGCTTTCCTGCAAAACAATGCCCGGCTTGTCGCTCTGAACTGCGCGTTTGTTTCGCTCAGCGGAAGAGGGGCGGTCGGCATCGAGCAAGGCCCTCTTTACAACAACGATGTGAGATTCGACGCTACGAATTGCACCTTTTTGAATAACTATTCGTCCTATGGAACACTTTACGCCGGACCCTCCGTAGTTGCACGAATCACGCTCGCCGACTGCCTTTTCCAGAGCAACTCCGTCCCGTCTGGAACCAAGGTCCATGACGCGTATCCATCCACCGCCTGTTACATCTGGGGAGACGGCCATCCGGGAAGTTGCTCGCTAAGCGCAATCAGATGCCGATTCCTGGACAATTCCAATGGCTCGGTCTTCGGAACATCCTATATGGGTGCCACCACCCCCATCCGTAACTGCCTCTTTGTCAACAATATCTGCGACCTTGAACTGCTCGGCGGCTACAACTGGGGCGCATGGGTAGACAATTCAACATTCGTTTCCAATCGCGGTGTGTTCTCCGGCTACAACCCCTCAAGAGGCGTCTCAATCCGAAACTCCATAATAGTGACCAACCGAAGCGATGTCGCCAACTCGCTTTATCTCAGCTTCCACGATAGCATGGTCTACCAATCCTCTCTCGGCACTTACGACTCGGCCAACAGTTCTAATCTCATCACGGCAGTTAATCCTGACCTAAAACCCAACTTCCGTCTTCGAAGCGGTTCTCCTGCTATTGATGCGGGAGACAACGCTTGGGTCACAGAGACCATTGACCTGGCTTATTCACCGCGAATCGTTGATGGAGACCTCAACGGCGTGACGAATGTGGACATGGGCTGCTATGAGTTCAACCCCTTCGACACGAATACCACGCACTTTGCCACCCCGCTGCCGAGCTACAATGTCTTCGCAGGGAGGACGATTTCCATTCCGGTTTATATCGTTCCCGCGCCTGGCCAGGCGGCGGATGCCACAATGAGTTATCCGGCAGACATCACGGGAACCAATCTCCTGAGCTTTCCTACCGGAGCGGAAACAAACCAACTGCTCCTCGCCGTCGCAAATCCTCTATCCGTCCCCAATGGAACGCTCACCACCGTAACGATCATCGAGACAAACACCTGTGCCGGCATAGATTCATGGGATCTGGGCTTGCGGCTCTATGACGCAAAGGTGTATCTTGATCCGGCCGTCAGTCGAATCTTCATAAGACCTGGCCAAACGAATACATACTATGTGCGCCTTCAAAACTCCAGCCTTGCCGCGCCAGGAGACATAACAGTAGTCAATGCCCCTCCCGAGGGATCAGGAACCCATTCCATCGCATGGATCGGCAGTAACGTAATCACAAACGGCGGGTGGCGCACGGAAGGCTACCTGCAAATTGTCGGCGGGGCCGGTGTGAATACCGTGGATCTCACCGTGGACAACGGCTTTGTGTTCGACAGCACCGGAACGACAATGCTCCCGCTCGAAATTATATCCTGCCAGAGTCCGCTTTATGTTTCGCCATCAGGCAATGACAATACGGGATTCGGAACTCTGGCATCACCTCTGAAGACAATAACCTACGCATCCACTCTGCTGCTTCCTGGAGAAGAAATCCGACTGCTTCCAGGCTCGTATTCGGCCGCAACAGGCGAGACCATGCCTATAGAGCCTGGCCCGCTCCGCATCGTGGGATGCAACGCTTCGGGGAATCCTTCTCCCTACTGGTGCAGCCTGCATGCAGATGGCGCAGCAGTGAATACTCTGCGTTTTGCTCAACTTGGCGCATCTGTCACGGCATATGTCGCGAACGTCGCTTTCACAAACTCCACTCGCAGCGCCATCCTCTTGGACCAATCAAGAGCAGTTGTCGAAAACTGCACTTTCCGTCAGATTATCTGCCCCTCTACCGTGCCCACAGCAGCCCTGCTCTACAACAATAGCCGCCTCACGGTATTGAGCTGTTCCTTCGAAAGTCTCAACGGAAGGGGAATTATAGGAGTGGAGTACAACACAGTTGCAAACAACGATAATGTCGTGACTGTGTCCAACTGTGTGCTTGCCGGCAACTACAGTTACGTCGGCACCCTCTATAGCTATTCTTCGGTCGCCGGAAAGTTTTACATCACAGACTGCCGATTCGAGAACAATATGGTTCAAAATGCCAGCATCCAGGATTCTTTTGCAAGCAGCGGCGTATATATCTGGGGTCATGGCTCCTACCCGTCAGCCCTGCTGGTCAACCGATGCCAGTTTATTAGCAACACCAGCGGCGTCCTTTTCGGCGTAAGTTACATAAACGGCATTTCGATCAGAAACAGCCTCTTCGTGAATAACAAGCCCAACTGGGATATGATCTACGGCTACAACTGGGGTGGAAGCATACTCAACTGCACATTCGTCAACAACAAGGGTTCGCTAAGCGGACGTGACCCCTTCAACGGCAACATCTATCTCCGCAACAGCATAGTATCGAGCAACGACACGCCTATCGGCTCCCATGCCACATATTTCATCATCCAGACCAGTCTCGTGTGGCAGGCATCCCTCGGCTCTTATAACTCTTCAGCCAGCAGTGGAATTGTCACAAACGCCGACCCAATGCTGCGTTCCGACTATCAACTTCTTTCCGGCTCGCCGGCCATTGACGCCGGCAACAACGCTTGGGTAACCGACCCATACGACCTCGCCGGACGCCAGCGTATCCGGTTCAGCAAGCGCGGGGTTATCGTTGATCTCGGCGCTTACGAGAAACAAGGGGAAGGGACTGTTTTCCTTATGCGCTGAAATACCGCGCCATCGTGAGCCCCTTTCCTTTTGACATGCCGCCCCCGCCTCCCTACGATGCGCCCCAACTTCCGTTACTTTTAAGGAGGAAACGAGCCTTGAGATGCGTTCTCGGCATAGACAGCGGTGGCACTAAATGCCATGCAATACTCGTCCGCGATGACGGCCAGTTGCTCGGCTGGGGCGAAACAGATCCAATCGAGGAAAGCCGCCGCCCGATCCGGCATCCCGGCGGCCGAGGACGCAGTTATGCCGCCGTCCTGAAAGCCATCACTCGCGCTGTAGGTCGCATTGATTATGACGAAATCTACATCGCGTCAGTCGCCTCCGCAATCCCCTTGGATTTCCTCAGGCCGGATCGCCCGACGAAAATTCAGTCATTCAAAGTCCCGGAATATGAGGCTGCAATGATTCAGGTGGGCGAGTCAACCGGAGTCGTCGCCCTGGCAGGCACAGGAGCCTTTGTCTTCGCCCGTACCCGCGAAGGGCGAGCCGTCCACCTCGACGGACTCGGCCCCATGCTCGGCGACCACGGCAGCGGCTACGATATCGGCTTCCGCGCTATCCGCGCCGCAGCACAATCGGGCTGGCACCCAAGACGACGCGCAACCTTCGCCGCCGCCGTAATCAAGGCTTGTGGAGGTAATCCCAACGACGCCACCGGCCTCAGCCTGCTGCGCTACCAAATAGGCAGACGCGACCGCTCTGAAATCGCCGTCCTTGCAAAGCTCGTCTGCGAAGCCGCCAGCGCCGGCGATGCGGTCGCCCGCCGCATCATCGAGGAAGCTTCCGCTGACCTTGCCGACACCGTGTACGACGCACTTGATCTGCTTCATATGAGAAACGAATCTTATCCGTTCATCGGAACGGGAGGAATAATCACCGGAAGTGATGTTTACTGGGATAACCTTTGCCGAATCGTCTCCAGGTTTGCTCCAAAACTGAAGGCCATAAGATCAGACCTGCCTGCCGTGGTCGGCGTGGCGCTCACTGCTATTTCAAAAATGCCCGGTATTGACTTTCAGTCCGCCAAGACGAAACTCTTTGAAACAACAAAAGCCATGCTGCAGGCAAAGACGCCGCGGCGTGTAAAGGCAGCATGAAAGCCCATGCTCTTTTTGGCCGTTGTAACTGGGGAAAATCTGAAATGGAGATTCACTCATGAGCCGTCCTGTTGCCCTGCGCTACCTTGACGCAGTCCGTCAACTGCTTGATCACTTCGAACAAACCCAACTGAATGCCATTTCTCAAGCAGCCGGCCACGTGGTCAATGCCTTGACAAACGGCGGCGTTGTCCGTTGCGCAGGCATGGGTCACGGAGTTGACGGCGATTTCATAAACCGCGCCGGCGGCTTAGCCGCCGTGCAGCCGTTCAAGTTTGATTTCTCCATGAACGAACCCTTTCCAGAATGTCTAAAGAACCGTCCGCACGACCCCCCCTTTGAGCGGGACCTTGAAACCGTCAGATTCGCGGTACGCGCAAGTCGTCTGAAACGCGGCGATGTTGTCCTCATCGGTTCCGTATCCGGCCGCAACCGCGTGCCTGTCGAACTGGCAATGTGCTGCCGACAACGAAATGTGATTGTTATAGCATTCACTTCTCTCGCTTATACCGCACGCGTTTCGGCACTACATCCAGAGGGCAGAAAGCTCGCCGACGTAGCTGACGTCGTAGTTGATATCGGCGTCCCATACGGTGATGCTGCTGTCGAAATCCCCGGTATATCTGAAAAGATGATCCCTCTCTCCGGCGTGGCCATGACAGTCGCGGGATGGATGATTTGGGGCTCTGTAATGGAAAAAATGGCAGCCGCAGGCAATCCGCCCACAGTATTCATCAGCATCAATCGGGAAGACGGAAAAGCCTTTTACGACGCCAGCGTCGCTCAGTACAACAGGAGGGGATACTGATGATGTCCGCGCAAAAGTACCTCGAAACGGCTCTCTCCACTCTCCAAAAACTGGCCGA
>CALETX010000272.1 GCA_937920455.1 uncultured bacterium | reverse complement strand
ACGGCCTGTTCATGTTGAACAATACGAGTACACGCTACGCTGTAGACGCTCTCAATAGCGCATCTAATCCGGCAGGTTCAGATGAATCCGAATGGACTCCGCTCACAGAGTTCAAATCGAGATTCACAGCCAAGATGGGGCACAACACCGCCAGCTCACTCACACGCACTGATTTCCTGGACTTCCAGAACACCGTCACAACAAGAGCCATAAGGCTTCGCGTGTTCTCAGGCTCCGGCCGTGGGAAAGTTGCTCTCAAATGGACAGAAGATGACCCTGCCAGGATCGAATGCGATTTATGCTTTCCCTTGCGACTCTTAGACAAACGGGAAAAATCTCTTGAGTACGTTTTGCGGGCGTATTCAGTACCATCTGGAGAAGTTACACAGGAAGTAAGCGGGGAGTTCGGCCAGATCGGCCATCTTACTGGAACAGCCGATGGGAGCGTCTATGCAACGATTTCTAATAAGTTGGCAAGTCTCGAACTTGCTGACAAAAGTCCAACCATCACAGTTCTCAACGATAGCGACATAAAACGTCCACTGAACTTGCAGGTCTGGCAAAACCAGCTTGTTGTTGGAGATCAAAGCGCAGTCAAATTTTTTGATCTTGCAGGTCGCCTTCTGCGCACCTTGGGCGGGGAAGGCCATTCTCGAGGGCCTCATAAACGCAGCCGCATCGGACCAGCAAGCGGTGTGGCAATAGACCGGAACAACAAAGTCTGGATCGTTGAGGACACATACACGCCCAAACGCGTCGCCCGCTTCAGCTTGGATGGAACCTGTGAGAAGGAATTTTTTGGACCGCCACAGTATGGCGGGGGTGGCTGGCTTGATCCGGATCTGACGAGTTTCTACTATCGCGGAATGCAGTTCGGCCTTGACTGGGCAAGCGGAACCAGCAGCCTCAAATCCTTTAATGACAGAGCCTATACCGAAGAAACGCCTACCATGGACTCCAGCTCGTTTTCGTACACGCAGGTGGGCCGACCCATCTACTTCAAAGGGAAACGCTACATTGTTGGAGATCCAGGCGCTCAGTTTTCCCCTGGCGTGGTCATATGTCTTTTAGAAAACGGGAGTTGGAGACCGTGCTCTGTCATAGGCAAAGCAAAAGATAATCCTTTTCTTCTACGCAAAAGTATTTGGCGCGAACACTGGCGAGCTCAGGATCTCACGGACAGACTGTTCATATGGAATGACCGCAATGAGGATGGGAACTATCAGATCGAAGAGGTTGACATTTTCTGTCGTAGCGAAGTTCCCGGTGATCCAACTGACGGCGGCTATTGGGGATGCAGAATAGGGCCAGACCTCACCATCTGGACAACCTCAGCTCGCCTTGCTCCACGCACATTCACTCCCTCCGGCGTACCGATTTATGAAAAGGCAGACATTCAGCACTTTTCTTATGCTGACCTGGCACCTTTCTATCCTGCCATGCAAACGGCAGGCACACGAGCGCATCCCCAGCCCTCTGTGACACCTTTTGTAACCTCCGATGGTGCCCTTTGCCTGGGGACACAGCCCTATCGGGTTCTCTCTGATCTGACAATCGGCGGCGGACCGCTCGATACTAAACCTACGGAGTATCTTCCCCCAATCTATGGGAACCTTATCAGCGAGCCACTCCACTGCGCAGGCACGGCCATAACGCGGTCGCCCGTCGGCGAAGTAGCCATGCTCACAGGCGATAATGGTATATGGTCAGTTGTCAGTGCGAAGTACTGCGTTATGCTCGACCGTATTTTCACAGGAGAGGACGGGCACTGGAGCACGGATTTGCCCGCAAAAAGAGGAACGGATGTCACCAGGCGGCAGCATGACCCAGAAACATTCTTCGGCCATTTCATCAGAAGCCTCGACGGCCGGTATTATGTTGTCTGCGGGAAAGGGTTCCATGCAATATGCAGAGTGGAAGGGCTCGACGATATTCATATGCTTTCGTGGAAACTTGCCGTCCCCCCTTCAAGTGATGAGGTCAACGCGAAGCTCCGAGAACAACTTGTGAAAAAGGCGACTCTCGAGAAACATTTCGCTTCGCGGAAATCACACCCTGAAATACGCGCATCCAGTCGGAAAGACATCAAAAGAGGCATCAAAATAGACGGAAATGTGGACGAATGGACTGATTGGCAGCCAATGCAGCCTCAAAAAAATCCGCAAGATCCGCCGCCAGAAGCTTTCGTGTCCGCCGCTTATGATACTAACGGCTTGTATCTGGCATTTCGTGGCCGCTGCCCCACGGGCGGGCAATGCGAGGACTTCCGCTTCCTCTTTACCTCCGGATATGCCCTGGATTTCTGCTACCGAACAAACATAAATAGCCGGTCTTCAGAGGTTGTTCCCGGAGACAGACGCCTGGTTTTCGGCAAATGTTCTGGTAAATGGACAATGGTACTCTACGATTACATCAACCCAACCGTCCCGCCTGGACGAAAGGTCATGTTCGAGTCGCCAGTTTTAACCACCATTGTGTCAGACGTCCGTGTGCTCCCGGAAGCGGACTTCACGGCGGCGTGGAGAGAAGATATCCTGCTCAGCGACACCGGCTCCAGCGATCAAACGGCCGCAGGGCCGTGGGGTTGTGAGTGGTTCGTCCCATGGCCTGTCCTGGGCTTCAACTCGCCGCCGGCGCGTCTCTTCTGCGACTTTGGTCTCATGATTCCGGACTCAGGTGGCCGCGCGGTTGTTCGTCGCCTTGCGTGGTCAAACCCCGGACCGCTGCCAGTAAGCGACGTCGCGTTTGAGGCCGCAATCGAACCAGGTCGGTGGGGGATAATGAAGTGTGAATGATGGGGCGGTGTTTTGCGCCCGACAAACGGCATTTCTGGACCCATTGAAGCGAAAGAGGCAGTGGGAGACCTTATACCCTGTGAATCAAACAGGTGAGCAGCCTTGAAAAAAGAAGATAGTAAATTCTCAACTTCATCACCCCCGCATATTCCTGCGCCATGCGGCGAAACCGCGCGAAACGCTGTGTTTTTTTGAGTTGCCCCTCATAAAGAAGCTGCTAGTCTGTGTCGCTCTCGTGAGTGGCGCCCATCGTCTATCGGACAGGACATCAGGTTTTCATCCTGGTAAGGGGGGTTCGACTCCCCCTGGGCGCGCCATCTGCAATATGCGCTAAAGTTGTGCCTTTTTTTTGACAAAAGCGCACCGGGCCGCAGAGTGGCACATGATCACTGGCGCCACCGGCGATGGGCCCAGAGATACTGGTCAGGTGCAAGACGGATGGCTTTCTCCAGTTCGGCGGAGATACGACGCAAGATCGTCTCCACATCTTCTTTTCGTTTGCCCGAAGGTTTTACCGCGATAGGCTCAAGCGCAACAAGACGGAATTTCATCATTCCTGCTCGCAGACAATAACCAAAACACAGTGGAGCGCCGCACACCAAGTGCAACAGCGCGGCGGAAGCGTGCGTTGCGGCCGGCCTGCCGAAAAAAGGAATCATGTACTTCATGTCTGGCGCATGCTGATCCACGAGCAGGGCAAGTATCTTGCCACGGGCGAGCGTTTCAAGAAAACGCACAGCATTGGCGTCATGCTTGGGTGTGAGTGTGAAACGACCCCATGGTTTGCGTTGTTGGATCAGATTTTCGACGAGAGGGTTGTTCATGGGCCGTGTCACGCCAACAACCGGCTTGATAAAAGACAGCGCCCTTGCGGCGATCTCCCAATTTCCGATATGACCCGAAACCACTATTACACCGCGGTGCGGATCGGTAAGTGCTTCCATGGCGGCTGGATGAATGTTTGTCTCTATCATGGAGCGCCTGACGGCGTCATCCGCGAAAACAGTGCTGGCCTTGAGAGACTCAACTATGACCCGGGCCATGTGCCTGTAAGATGCCCGGGCCAGCCGCAACGCGCGGTGCCACTTTGTCTCAAGGCCGCTTGCGAGAATGTTTGAAACAGCCACGCGCCGTCGTTTGAAATCAAGGGCAAACCACGCATCAGCCATTCGCTCCGCCAGCGCCAGAGCACGGCGCGCATCCGTTCGGTCGCACAGCGCAAGGGCAAACCGTGCGCCGGCATACTCAGCAGCGTGGCGCAGATTTTTCACCGGGCGCTCCGCCCATGCAGCTTTTAAGGAAAGCAATAAGATCGCCGACCGTCCTGACCCCCGCCAATTTCTCAGCCTCAAACTCCACACGGAACTCCTGCTGAATATCGTACACAAGGTCAAGGATTGTAAGGGAGTCAAACCCCAGCGATGCAATGGTCGAATCCGTCCTCACCGCTTCCCAGTCAACCTTGGCTTGGGAAGACTGCTTCATCAGGTGTCTGAGTCTAATAAGAATGTCGTTGTCGTTCACTCGTCTCCTCCCATGCGCGCAGGATCAACACCGCATTGTTACCCCCGAAGCCGAAGCTGTTCTTCATTGCCACCGGCGATTTCACCTTTGTTGCTTCGCCACGCACAAAGCACAGATTACACGAGGGATCCGGATCATCAAGATTCAGATTTGGCGGCATGATCCCACGCTCGAGCCCGATGAGCGTCACGATGGATTCTACCACCCCTGAGGCTCCGAGAAGATGTCCGAAAAAAGATTTGTTCGACGCCGCAGGAATGGAGGCAGCCGCCGGCCCAAGCGCTGCCAGTATTGATTTGCTCTCGCATTCGTCATTGGCTCTGGTTGCAGTCCCATGCGCATTGATGAAACCGATTTGCTCCGGAACAATACCCGCCGATGACATCGCATCTCGAATTGCGAGCGCCTGCCCTTCAACGCTCGGGCTCGTTATGTGCGAGGCGTCGGAGGACTCCCCGTAGCCGAGAATTTCTCCGCGTATTCGCGCTCCTCTTGCCATGGCATGATGCAGCGACTCAATCACCAGCGCTCCTGCGCCTTCGCCAAGAACACACCCGTCGCGTCTGGAATCGAAGGGACGACAGGCCGAAAGGGGATCGGGGTTCTTCGACATAACCCCGAGATTATTCCACCCCGCATACACGAAAGGATCGAACACAGCGTCAGCCCCGCCGCACAGCACACACTCCGCATAACCATCCCTAATCATGCGGAAAGCAACGCCCGCTGCCGTAGTGGAGGATGTGCAGGCGGAAACAATAACATAGTTTGCACCGGTCAGACGGAATGTGATGCTAATCTGCGCGGAGATGGCATTTGCCATGCACCTTGGAACGCTGGTTGGCCTGAGTCCGCGCACTCCTTTCTGGAAGAAGGATTCGAAAGCATGATACAGACTATGCGATGCGCCGATGCCTGTGCCAAATATCACCGGGATCGGCGGTGGGGCCATCACTTTAGAGGACTCGCTCAACCCCGCAGCCCGCAGTGCAGCTCCTGCCGCAGCAAGCGCCATGTCAACCGTACGATCGCCAACGGGTTCCACGCCAACCTGACGCAATATGGCATTTATAGCGTCTGTTTCCACCTCGCCCCCTATCGGCGTCTTGTAATCAGAAGGGTTCACAAGAGTGAGGCGTCTTATGCCGCAACGCTTTTGCATCATTGCGGTCCACACGGTTTCCTCGTCTGAACCCAGAGGGGTTATCAGGCCTGTACCCGTCACCACAACTCTCCGCGCAGATTCATTCATGCAGCCGTTACCCTCCCAGCCCCAATCCGCCATCTACAAGAAGTGTTTCGCCGGTCATGTACGCAGAATCGGTGGAAAGCAAGAATAGTACCGTTTCGGCCACTTCTTCCGGCCTGGCAAGCCTGCCCAATGGAATGCCCAGACGTTTGCGCATTTCAAGCGTCAGAGCGGCAGTAAGGTCCGTTTCGACAAAGCCCGGCGAGACGGCATTGACGCGGATATTGAACCTTGCGGCCTCGAATGCGAGACTCTTGGTGACGCTCACCAGCCCTGCCTTTGCCGCTGCGTAATCCGCGCCCATCCACCGCCCAGGTCCATGCGCCGCAAGAGAAGCAATGTTCACGATTGCTCCGCCCCCCTGATTTCTCATCAGGACATAAGCTTCCCGGCACGCCAGAACAGCAGCTTCAAGATTCACCGCAAAGGTTTTTCTCCATGATTCAAGCGTAAGACTTCTGAAAGCGGCAGCTCTGCCTCCCCCAGCATTATTGACAAGCCCCTCAATTCCTCCTGCTTCCCCCGCAAAGCGTTGCACCGCCGCCGCCGCATTTTCCGGCTCTGAAAAATCGGCAGGAATACCAACTGCGGCCGGAATGGTTTGAGCAATGCGGTTGACAACCTCCTGAGAACGGCCGTGAATCCCCACGCGCGCGCCCTCCAGCGCAAGACGTTCGGCAACAGCCTTGCCTATGCCTCGTGTCGAACCGGTCACAAGTATTCTCATTCCTTCCAAGCGTTTCATGTCCCAAAGCAGATGTCCTGTCAGGTGGAGAGAATCCGTTTGCCTTCGTCGAGGAAGATGCCTTGGAGATTCATCCGCAGTTGTTCCGGATTTGTCGCGTAGCGCATGCCCTCTTTTTCCGTGATGATGCCCGACCTGATGAGCTTGTAAATGGCCTGGTTGAAAGTCTGCATGCCATCCTCGCCGCCGGTTTCTATGGCTGCGCTTATAACGTCCAACTGATTCTTTTCGAGAAGCTTTCTGACTGTCGGCGTGTTTATGAGAACTTCCACAGCAGGCACGACAGATCCCTGTACATCGGGAATGAGCCGCTGGCAGATGATGGCATACAGGTTGCCGGCCAGTGCCATGCGTATCTGATCCTGCTCGGCCTCGGGAAACACATCGAGTATTCGCGGAACTGCCAGCGCGCATGTCCCTGCGTGAAGAGTAGACATGACAAGATGGCCTGTTTCCGCGGCAAGAAGAGCGGTGCGTATGCTGATCTGATCACGCATTTCGCCGATGAATATCACGTCCGGGTCCTGACGAAGCACATGCACAAGGGCGTTTTGAAAGGATAGCGTGTCAAGGCCCACTTCCCTTTGTGTGATGACGCACTGGTCATCCCTGAAAATGTACTCAACAGGATCCTCGATAGTTATAATCCTTTGCCTGTGTCGTCGGTTCATTTCGCCTATGATCGCAGCCATGGTTGTGGATTTGCCGCTGCCTGTTGTCCCGGAGATCAGGATTATCCCTCGCTCCGCATCGGCAAGCTCCTTGAGATGCAGGGGCAAGCGGAGCTCCTCGAAGGTTGGAATCTTGTCTTTCACATACCTCATGGCTATGGTTGGCGCGTTCTGCGCGCAGAAAATGTTCACACGAAACCGGCCTACTCCCTCCTCATTATGTGAAAAATCCGCTTCGTGTTCTTCCTCAAAACGATTGCGGATGTGAGGCGGCAAAATGTCGTCAACTATGGCCGAAACCTGCTCTGCGCTGAGAGCCTCGAATCCGCTGTCCGTCAGCTCGCTTCGCACTCTGAACACGGGCTCCTTCCCAGGCTTGATGTGAACATCCGAGGCGTTCAAGGAGACGGCCTTTGCCAGTAGTTCGCGAATTGCAGACATGCTTATCCTCCCCGTTGCGGCGCGCGTTTGCGGCCGGACGACCAAGCGTCCCAATCATCCTTTCAACATTACCCAAGAAGCGCCGATACTCAAAGTCAAAAATCCCGAGACGCTCGAACGAAACCTCATGCTTTCCCATTTGGGAACAGGAGCGCAGCGGGCCGGCTCTGGCGATAAGAGTCTCAGGCAAAAGCAGGAAGGCAAACAAAGCGACTTGCGAGACACCGGCAAATGTGTGAGTATTACATTGCGGTTGGGAGAGCCGCTGTAGCGGTTCGTCGGACGCCCAGTCCGCCCAGCCGCCTATTGGTGAAGTGAAAGTCCATGCACCTTCTGTATCTTGACGACGCCGGATCGGCTCTTAATGCCGATGAAGAATACTTTGTCATAGGCGGCTTGTCTGTCTATGAGGCGCAGGCGCACTGGTTCACTCAGGAACTCGACAGGCTTGCCGGTACCGTCAGTCCCGGCAGTCCGGACAGTGTAACGTTTCGCGCATCCGAGATATTCTGCCGCAGGGGCGATCCCTGGCGGCGCATGTCGCGTGAGGAAGCGCATGGCATCGTCCGCGCCGTTCTTGATGTGCTTCAGCGGGCTTATGGCTCCGCACGGGCGTTCGCATGCGCGATCCACAAACCATCCTGTCCGGGCCGGGATCCTGTTGAAGTCGCGTTCGAGGACCTCTGCAGTCGGTTTGACAGATATCTCTTTCGGTTGCGCGGGGAGGGCGACCGCCAGCGCGGCATCATCGTCCTTGACGACAGCGCACATCAGACGACATTTCGACGAATGTCGCGCGAATTTAGAACGCTTGGAACGCGATGGGGAGTTCTCCGCAATCTGGCCGAGACTCCCCTGTTTGTCGAGTTGCGCGCGTCGCGCCTGGTGCAACTCGCTAACCATATAGCCTATGCCGTGTTCCGCCGCTACAATTCTGGCGACACGAACTATTTCGACGCTATCGCATCGAAGTTCGATTCCTATGATGGGGTTGTCCATGGGCTGGCGCATAAGCAGACGGTTGATCCCGATTGCATGTGCATTGCATGCCTGAGCCGCCGCTCGGGACAGGGCCGTGAAAATCAGATGCCTCTGGACTTCGGACAGGAGGACGACCGCTGGGGTGGTTCGCGCCGTTCGGAATAGGTGGCCGCGTGTTCAGAGGGCGGATGGCAGTGATCAAGTATCTCGGTTCAAAACGTGTTTTCGTTCCGCAGATTGTCGAAGTAATCAAATGTTTCCCCGCAACGCGCACCATCATAGACCTGTTTTCCGGCACATCCCGCGTTGGCCATGCGCTCAAACGAAATGGTTACAGAGTGCTCGCCAACGACCACAACGCCTACGCAACCACGATTGCACGATGCTATATCCAGGCGGACCGCGATGATGTCCTCGAAGACGCTGAACGTCTCATACGCGAGTTGAACAGGCTCAAGGGCAGGCCTGGCTATTTCACGGAAACTTTTTGCATACGCTCCCGCTTCTTCCAACCCAGGAACGGGGAACGCATTGACGCGATTCGGGAGCGCATTGCCGAACTGTCACTCGATCCGGAACTTGAGGCGGTTCTTCTTGTATCTCTCATGGAAGCGGCCGACAGGGTTGATTCCACAACAGGCCTGCAAATGGCATATCTGAAAAAATGGTCGCCGCGTTCGCACAATGATCTGGTGATGAAAATGCCTGATGTGCTGCCTCGCGCGCGTCATGGCAAAGGTCAGGCGTACATGCTGGATGCGCTTGATGCCGCGCGAATGCTGGATGGAGATCTGGCATATATTGATCCGCCCTACAACCAGCACTCTTACCTGGGGAACTATCATATCTGGGAGTCTCTGGTCCGCTGGGACAAACCGGAGGTTTATGGTGTCGCCTGCAAACGAGATGACTGCCGTCACAGGAAAAGCATTTTCAATTCCCGGAAGAAATTCCAGGAAGCTTTTGAGACACTTTTGGGCGCCATGCGAGCGCCGGTGCTGGTGATTTCCTTCAACGATGAGGGCTATCTCAGCCGGACAGACATGGAAGCACTCCTGCGTTCCTTGTGGAACGGATCGGGCAGTTTTGTTATCCTTCAAAACGAGTACAAGAGATACGTTGGAGCACAGATCGGCATTTACAATCCAGAAGGGAAGAAGGTCGGAAGGGTGAGCCACCTTCGCAACCATGAATACCTTTATGTCGTCAGTCGGGAGCCTGTGCCGGACCGGCTGCAGGCGATAGCTGTGAGGGACAAAGATTCATGCCGGCGGATTTAACAATCTACTTCGGCGATAATCTGCCGATCCTGCGCACTTTGCCCTCCGCAACGGTTGATCTGATCTACATTGACCCTCCCTTCAACACGGGCAAGGTACAGCGGCGGATGCAGCTTTCCACCGTCCGCGACTTGAACGGCGATCGCGTGGGATTTCAGGGGTTGAGGTATCGCAGCATCAGATTGGGAACGAGGGAATACACGGATATTTTCGACGACTACCTTTCCTTTCTCGAGCCGCGTCTTGTGGAGGCGCGGCGCATTCTGAAAAGCAACGGCAGCTTTTTCCTGCACATTGACTATAGAGAAGCGCACTACGTGAAAATCCTTCTGGACATGATATTCGGACGCGACTCCTTCATGAACGAGATCATTTGGGCCTACGACTACGGCGGCCGTTCCATGAAAAAGTGGCCCTCAAAACATGACAACATTTTCTGGTACGCCAAGGACCCGCACAACTACCAGTTCAACATCGAGCACTGCGATCGAATCCCATACCTCGCACCAAGCCTTGTCGGACCGGAAAAAGCAGCAAAAGGCAAAATTCCCACCGACACATGGTGGTATACAATAGTGAGTCCGACTGGAAAGGAAAAAACCGGTTACCCGACGCAAAAACCACGAGGCATCCTCGATAGAATCGTCAAGGTGCACTCAAGTCCGGGCGATCTCCTTCTCGATTTCTTTGCAGGCAGCGGATCGTTCGGCGAAGCTGCGCTGGCTCTGGGCCGCAAGTGCATCCTTGTGGACAACCACGAGGATGCATTGCGTGTCATGGAAACACGTTTTGCGAAAGCCAGCGTGCAATGGATAAACTGGACTCCGAAGCAGCGACGCGATGTTCCATAGGACAGGCTCATCTCAGCCTGAACAGCATCAGCAAGCCGCTCGCGAGCGACAGCCCATTCGGCAACCATGCGCCCACCCAGGGAGAAACAAGACCCCTCTTGCCCACAAAAATACCAACATGTATCAGCATGTAGTACACAAAGAAAAATATCAGCGCCAGGAAGAAGCCGCCCAGGGGGCTCTGTCGTCCACAGCGAGCGCCCGCAGGAACGCCGAACAGTGTGACCACCAGACACGCCCATGGCATCGCCAGTCTGCTGTGCAGGTCAAACTGTCTGTCTGTCACAGCCTGAGCGGACAGGCCCGGATGATTGGCAAGATACCGCGCTATGTCCAGGGATGACAGAAATTCCCACGGCCTCAGTTCGGCAAGGAGATCCGAGGGCCGTTCATTCAGAAAAGGCATCTCCCTCGGCATGGAGAGATCTTTCCAGGGAATTGTCGTCTTCTTTGGGTTGCCATGCTCGTCGAAGATTTGAACTTCCGTAATGTCTTGAGCCCACCATTGGCCGTCCAGCCACATGAGATCTTTTGCCTTGATAACCCATGCCCTTGTTCCATCCGGCCGGTCCTGAATGATCGTCGTTCGCATCAGGATATGCGGCTTCAACGAGTTCACCCTGCCGATCAACCAGACGCGGTGATTCAGGGTGTTGTAGTAGGCCACATCCTGATATGTTGTGCCACGCACTTCGCGGAACCTGGTCCGTGCAAACTCGTTTGCCCACAAGCTGGCTTCAGGAGCAAACGCCTCCTTGACAGCCGCAGTGAACAACGAAGCAGCGACGCCTACAAGCAGGAAGGGAGACATGAGCCTCAAGAGACTGATACCGCATGCGCGCATGGCCGTGAACTCGTTGTGACGCGTCATGTGCCAGAGAGTGTACAGCACAGCAAGAAGGAGAGCAGCCGGCAGCAGAAACTCCACTCCCTGCGCAAGCATGCACACGTAGAAATAGCCAACCAGATGAAGCGGAGTTCTGGCTTCAAGAAAAGTGCCCAGGTGGCTGAAAAGGTCGTAAACCACATACACCATTGCAAGCGCCAGAATGCAATACAAAAGGTGGATGAAGTATTCTCGGAAAATATATCTGTCCACTATGCGCATAATCTGTTCAGCGGTCGCTCAGCCCTTATTGCGCGGCAAGCAGTAGTAAAGCCTGCTCCCACACGGGGCTTGCAGTGCAGCAAGCCCACTTGGAACATTTGCGCACAAATAGGGTGAAAAGCCAAGCACTTCCGATGGAAAGCCAGTCATGCTTCATAGAAACCTTTGCCGGATTGATCGGCATGGCACGGCTCTTCACCCTATATCGGGTCGGCCGGAAGAAGGTATCTCCAGTTTGTTTTCCCCGCACACTATTCTCAAAAGCGCGTCATAATTTTCAACAGTCCATGTGGGCTTGTGAGAAGCGGAATCAATATCACGACGTGAAGACACACCAGTGAGGATGAGAACGCTTCTAATGCCTGCGCGCAAACCGGCCGCAATGTCGGTTGCGAGGTTATCGCCGATGTTTATCACATCGGCGGCCGGAACCTCCATTTTCTCCAGAGCCATGGTGAATATCATCGGCTCGGGCTTGCCCATGACCAAGGGCCTTGCGCCCGACGCAATCTCGACAGCGGCGGCAAGCGATCCGGCTCCCGGCCAGATGCCATCTTCCAACGGGATGTACGCATCAAGATTCGTTGCAATGAATCGCGCTCCCTCGCGTATCAGGCGCGCAGCCGTTCTAAGCTTCTCGTACGAAAAAGAACGATCGAAGCTGACGACTACATAATCGGCAGCCTTGTCGGTGATGACGAACCCAGCAGAAGAAAGGACTGAAACAAGGCCATATTCACCAATACAGAACGCGCGGCCTGGCCTCAGGAAGCGGGCGGCGACCTGAGCGGAAGTGAGCACTTCCCCCTCAGAGCAGTCCACGCCATAGCTGCGCAGGTGTTCCGCAACTTCGGCGGGGGCGCGGTTCGCGCGGTTAGTTACAAACAGGCATTTTATTCCACGGGAACGCAGAAACCTCACGAAAGAGGATGCTCCGGGCACCTCCTTGGCCCCGCAGTAAATCGTTCCATCAAGGTCAAAAATGACACCGCGTATCATTCAGGCAGGCATGGCAGCAGGCTGGCCGCCGCGCCATAAAGTTCCTTCTCTCGCTTCTACTTGAGGAAGAGCTCCACAACGGGAATTTCAACGTTCGGTTTCACAACAGGCAGATGGAGCGATACACTTCCTTTCGGTGGAAGTCCATGGCTCTGGCCCCATGGGCCAGTGTCGTTGTCCTTGAATGTCACTTCGCTGCCATCGTGAAGGAACTGGGCATATTCAAGTCTCCCGCCAAGGCCGGGAAGGTGAGTGCCGCCGAAGGGCCACTCCATAAAGTGAAGATATAATCGCTTGCCGTTCTGGGTGTAACGGCAATCCGGAGGCGGAGTGTAGCTACTGGCTGTGCATCCGTAAATGGCCCTGCTATGATATTTCATCCACTTCGCGATTCCTTCCAATCGCTCGCGGGCTCTATAGTCAAACTCTCCGCGCGCTGTTGGCCCCACATTCAGCAGCAGGTTGCCGCCTTTGCTCACCGTGTCCACCAGCATCCAGAGAAGCTGCTTCACGCTCTTCCAAGTCATCTCGTCACGATGATAGCCCCAGGAACCGGAGAATGTCTGACACGCCTCCCATATCAACCTATTGCCCTTATCATCGGTCGGCCATTGAGCCGGCTGATATTGTTCTGGTGTCACGAAATCTTCCGAGCCAGGCAGGTCAAGCCTGTTGTCGAGCAGGATGTCAGGACAAATTCGGCGGATCAGTCTTACAAGCTTTTCGGACTGCCAGTCGTCTTTGCCTTTGCCATCCGGCCCCGGGTAGGAGAAGTCGCACCAGAGAATGTCGGGGTGATAAAGGGTGAGCAGCTCTTCGATCTGGTTGTGCAGATACTCTGCATATTTGCGCACATCGCGGTGTTTTTCGTTCTTCCTGAACTCCTTGTCATCCCGCTGGGGATGGATGCGATCAATCGGGAACTCCGGATGATGCCAGTCTATCAGCGAGTAGTAAAAACCCACCCGCAAACCTTCGGACCGAAACGCCTCGACCATGGGGCGGATGAGATCCCTCCCGTAAGGCGTGTTGGTCGCCTTGTAATCCGTGTATTTGGAATCCCACAGGCAGAATCCCTCGTGATGCTTTGTGGTAATGACAAAGTATTTCATCCCCGCATTTTTCGCGATTATGGCCCATTCCTTTGGATCGTACAGGTCGGGGTTGAAATGGCGAAAATACTTCATGTAATCCTCGTCCTTGATTCGCTCGTTGTGCTTGACCCACTCATGACGCGCAGCCAGCGCATACGTTCCCCAGTGGATAAACATGCCGAAACGATCATGAACGAACCAGCTCGAATCCCCTTTTGGCCACTGCTGTTTTGCTCTTGATGCTCTTCCAGGCATTTTATTCCCCCTGTTTCTAAGTCTATAATCCACCGAAGAAAGACACTAGCTCATGCTAGATGGGAACCAAAAAGTGGCAAGACAATTAGCGTGCCTAAATGCGAGAGCGTTCTTGTCTTGAAAGAAAACAGCTGACAGGAACTGGCCTGCTTGCGTTCGGCGAGCGCGCATGTAATGGGAAAGTTTGCGTTTTTTTGAAAAATGCAAACCGGGCGTTAACGTACGGTAAAGAGCGTTCCTTTTTCCTGGAGCCATCCCCAGACAATGGTGCCGTCTTCGCCGTTATAGTCCGGACCGCTGCCGTTTGATCCTGTCCCGCCTTTGGCTTCAGCAGTGACGACGCCCTGGCCGTTCACGTCTCTGGAACGCCAGATAGCTATGCGTCCGCCGCCGCCCCCGCAACCCCAGTAGTTGGAGTTTGCCACCGTACCTCCATTGGCCTGAATCATTCCGGAAGACGCGCCGATAAACTTACGGCATGTCATGTAGATGCTCCCGCCCGAACCTGCTCCGCAAAAGGGTGGAGCGTTGCCGCCATTGGCAAGGAGGGATCCCTCGACCTTGACCGTTCCAGAGGCTGTAATCTGAATCGAACCGCCGGCGCGGCCGCTTGTGCTGTTATTCTGGCTGTGGCCTGCGCTGCCGGGCTCGGCCGGAGCGTTGGATGAACCATACGCATATCCGCCAGCCCCGGCGCCGACACGGCCTCCATTGCCTCCGTAACCGCCTCCGGTTCCACCTGCGGTTCCCGCACCCGGTCCGTTGCCAGGGGCGTTGTAGCGCGCGGAATAGCCGGCCTGATTGGCGTTTATCCCGCCACCTGCGTTAACGGTCATGTTTCCTACACGAAAAACCACCGAAGCTCCGTTTGTGGGATCTGAAGACGGGTAAATCCAGCAGTTCGATGACACGATCAGAGATCCATTCGCAACTACAAGCGCTCCAGTAAGCGCCAAAGTGTTCGAAGGGGCAGCGTAAATGTACACGGTGGCCCCGTTCGTAAGAAGCAGGGTGCTTTCGCAGAAAAGGCAGGGCCTGTTTGTTAACACGAGCATTTGATGGTCAAGTGTCACTGAGCCGCCGGCTGAAAGATTGCTCAGGGTGATGGCTGGTCTTATGACGTACTGAGTGGGCGTGATAAAGCTCACATTATTGCTGACCACCAGATCAGCAGCCGCCACGGCAAATTGTATCAACCCACTGCAAACAAGATTCACTGGAGAATATGAGGGAATGTTCCAGATCACGCCGTTCCAGTTCGTTGAAAAAGATTCCGGCAATAGCTGAGTGTCCGTCACATATATTGACCCAAGGTTACCGTAATAGGTCAGTTCGGGTGAGCCGCCAGACGCCGAAAGAGTGAGGGCTGCCGGTGGGTTTACGCCGCCTTGATGCGCGGAGTTATAGTGAACAGCTATTCTTCCACCTCCACCTCCGCCGCCGCTGGAGTTGTCCGCTGGGCCGCCATTGGCGCGGATCGTTCCATTGCCGCCAATCGTGTCGCATGCTATGTAAACGCCTCCGCCAGAGCCGCCTCCGCTGTCAAAGCCGCCTTTCTTTCCGTTAGCGGAAATCAAACCATTGATAATTACGCTGCCTGACGCGAGTATCTGTACAGAGCCGCCCGGTTTGCCGCCGTACCCCGGCCCGCTCTGCCAGCCTCCGCAGCTTCCGGCATCTGTCGGCGTTTCGGCCGAGCCGTAAGCAGAAGCGCTGATTTTACCGCCTAGACCACCGTAACTTCCGCCGTAACGCGAGTACATGTTGCCCTCCCGTGTCCCAGGCCCGAAAGGATAGTAACCGCGTTCGTCAACATTGATAGCCGCGTTTGATTCGATCGTCAGGTCCCTGCATACGATGTGGACCCGGTTGGAGACAAGAGGCGTCTGGTTCGTTCCATAGCATGACGCATGCGTAAGAGTTCCGGCGGCGAGAACAACCGTGTCGGCACAAAGCCTGGCGTTCCAGTTGCTGAAGGTCAGCACACCCCAGTTGGTGAATGCGACAAGCTGTTCGGTGGCGTTCGTCAGAAGTATTGCGTTCGTGACAACAGCCACATCTCCAGCAACAGGCCGACGTCCCAGGCTCCATGCCGACGGAGTATCCCAACTGCCGTTAGCGACGCTCATATTGAAACCCGGCACGATGGCATCGTTTATGATATTCACCGTGGCAGAATTTGACACACCCGCAAAATATGGACCGGGCAGCAGTGTGAGATCAACCGACTCTGTCGGTTCGTTGGTGCTGTCCCATACTGGGATGACGCTGATAGGCAAACGGGACACACCTGCTTGAAGAGTAAGATTTGTTGCGGACGGGTCGAGAAGGTAGTCCGTTCCCAACTCCGCCGTTCCACCTATCGAGAGGCGAATGGGGATCGCAAAATTTGTGGCGGAACTGACTCTGCATACCGTGATTGTGCCTGCAACCTGTCCCGCCTCGAAGGCGTTTGCCGTGGAGGTTTCCAGCCAGATTTCTCCTGCCATAAAAAGCTCAGAAGGCGCGGCCCAGCTTTCACCGCGTGAATTTGTTGCGTGGTAGGTGTAGTAATAGAAAGTATTTGAGGCGGGTAGGGCGATATTGGTGACCAGAAATCCCGGCGTTTGCGAGCCGGCGAATACATTGGTAAACGCCCAAGCCTCCCTATTTGTCTCGCCATCCGTCGGCCCCCACAACACTTCGACGCCGGTCGCCGCAGTGCCTGTGGCAATAAGGGATCCGCATAAATCCGCGGAACTCAGCGTAACGTTGGATGCGCCGCCGTTGTTTGAAACGGTCGGAATCCCTAGCAAAGTGGAAAAAACTGCAGCCGGAGAAGCCCAGTAATCCCCAAAGACGTTGGCAGCGTAAAAGCGATACGCATAACTCTGTCCGTCACTCAAACCGGTTACTTCGTTTGTCAATAGCTGTCCGTCCGTAAACGGACCGCTAAAGACATTGGTATGTGCCCACAGTTGCGCAGTTGTTCCACGATCTTCAGTGTCCCAATACACAGCGACTGTTGTGGGCGGCTCACTGCCTGTTGACACAAGAAGTCCGGCAAGAATTGCGCTTACATACGAGACATTCGAAGCGGGCAAGTTATCAACTAGAGGGCCGGTGGAAAATGTGCGCCATACAAGGGTTCCGTATTGCGCTCCTGAGGCAGGCCGATTTGTGCCAGGCATCACAGAATTTGTATCGAGAGATCCTCGCCAGCCGTTTGTGCTTATGCCATACGCAACTGCAATCCGGCCTCCTCCGCCGTCGCCCGCATTTACGGTCTGGCTGGCATTGCCTCCACGCGCACTGATGACGCCAGACGTCGAGCCTTCAAGCCAGCGGCAACTCAGAAATATTGAGCCTCCAGAACCACCGCCGCTGTCGAATCCGCCAGTTCGGCCGTCAGCTTCAAGCGCCCCGTCAATGCGAATCGTGCGCTCCGCCTGAATTCGGATTACCCCGCCGCCTTGTCCGCCGCCGTAAGACTGGCTTTGCGCCTGACCCGGACTGCCCGGAAGTATGGGTGAATCTGCCGAACCATAGGTGGGCCCACCAGGACCGTATCCTGTCCCTCCTTGCCCGCCATGGCCACCTCCTCCTCTTGAACCTGATGATGGTGTGCCGGGTCCGGAAGGCCAGAAGCCGTTAGTGGTCGCGTGGAAGCCCGCCCAGTTGGTCACGAACACATTTCTGGCGAGGAAGAGAGGAGCACCGCCATCATTGGTGACAATTCGCGGATAGATCCAGGCGTTAGATGCCAGAACGATGCTGCCGGTCACGGCCACTAACGCCCCATAATCCAGCGAGGTTCCATTTGTAGGTGAAGACCATACAGTGAGGATTGTGTTTGACTCCATGAAGACATTGCCGCCGCAGAGGAAGGTGGGGGAGTTGTTTGAAAGCGCCATGACTGTGTTGCCGACAACTACATCGCCACCTGCTGTAAGACGGCTCAGATTCACCGTCGGCCGGTAGGCATAATTTGGAGGCAGTCTGAACAGGGCAGTGTTGGAAACGTCGAGTTCAAAGTCGTTTGTGCCGAACTGCAACAATGCGCCGTCTGCCATTACGTTCGCGGCTGTCCAATACTTGAACCCGTATATGACGCCATTGAAGGAAGTATCCATGGATTCGGGCAGAAGCTGGTCGTCAGGAAAGTAAAGCGTGCCTAAAGTGCCGGCGTTGGGAAGATAGGTCTGTGTCGGGAGACCGTTGCGCGCGGAGAAGGAAACTGTCGGTTTGGGAGACACGGCCTGTTGATTCGTCACATTGTAGATGACCGCGATGCGGCCCCCGCCGCCAGCGTCCGGAGCGTTGACGCCCTCGGCGCCCTCGTGCTGGACCGAAGCCCCATTTGCGCGGACTACTCCGGATCCGGCGAACGTGTCGCACACAATATATATGCCGCCGCCAGAGCCTCCTCCCTGGTCTCCGCCATTCGGGTTGCGGCCGTTTGCCGTAATAATTCCGTCAACTGTGACTCGGCCGGTTGCCTCGATCCGAACGCCGCCGCCGCCGTGGCCTGTGCCGGTGTAGGGAGCGCTTTGACCCTGGCCCGCGCTGCCTGGCTGGAATGGAGTGGAAGGCGTATCATAAGTTCCTGAACCGCCCCTGCCGCCTAATCCACCATAGCTGCCTCCGGCCCTGGAGCCTGAGGAAGGAGTTCCCGGTCCGCCAGGAGTGTAGCCTTTTTCGTCCACATTGATCGCAGCGGCGGCGGACAGTGTGAAGTTGGAGCAGATGAAATAAACGCGGTTCGAGAAAGTGGGAGTTTGGTCAGGGCTGTAGCAGCGGACATGAGTGACGGTGCCGCCTGCAATAGTGATATTTGTCGCGCAAAGCGCCGTCTGCTAGTTGGTGAAAACTATTGTGCCGTAGTTGACGAAGCTCGCAAGCGACGGAGTGGCATTGGTGATGAGAACGCTGACACCATTGGTTATGCCGGCATCATCGCCTGCGTCCGGAACACCATTATCCCATACGGCCGGGTCATCCCATGTGCCGTTGGATGTGGCGACTGTTGTTTTGGCTACGACATCCCAACGGAGAATCGAAAGCATGCAGCAGGTCGCGGCGCAGAGAAACGTTCTTGTTCTCATCTGCAAAGGCCTCACAAGGGAACGTCAAGATTCAACCCACAGTTTGCTTTCTACCTAAAGAC
>CALETX010000271.1 GCA_937920455.1 uncultured bacterium | reverse complement strand
GGAACGGATAAGCGCTGAAAGCATCTAAGCGCCAAGCCTCCTCCAAGATAAGATTTCCCTGCCGCGGTCCCCCGTGAGGGGGATAGCGGCGCTAAGGCACCCTGAAGACTACAGGGTCGATAGGCCGGATGTGTAAGCCCGGTGACGGGTTGAGCTTACCGGTACTAATCAGCCGTTCGGTCCTGATTTTTTATCATTCTCAGGCAATTTCTGACGAGGATGCTTGCTATCCCTGTGTTGATGATGGTTTTTTCCCGGTGACCATGGCGAGGAGGAAACACCCGTTCCCATTCCGAACACGGACGTGAAGGGCCTCAGCGGCGATGGTACTGCGGCAGTCGGTCGCGGGAGAGTAGCACGTTGCCGGGAGTATTTTTGGGCCCGGGTCTCCAAGACCCGGGCCTTTTATTTTACCTGGACAGAAATTCGTTCAGCTCCTGCTTTCGTTCCTGGGTCCGACCCAAATCGGATTTGCCCTTTGTCACAGCATCGGTGGCGGCTCTGGCAAGAGCTGCAGCGGCAAGCATGGCTGCAGCAGTCAGAACACAAAGGAACACTGATTTGAAATACCGCGTTCGCATCAGGACAAGAGCAAGGAATGCGCCCACAAAAATTATGCATAGAATCCCTATCCCGAGAGGTGCCCACTGCATAATTATGTCACTGATGCGGCCTCTTGCAAAGCGCTCAAAAGTGCCTGACAGCAGCGCCCATAAGAGTATGGTTGGACAGATGATGCAAGCGGACCGGATATAGCTGGCCATGGGCGCTCCAAGAAGGGAGCCTGCGTGTGCCAACACAAGGGTGGCTACCACAAGAGCCGCGACGGCAATCACGGCCGCCTTCCATGGGGTGTTAGGGGCTCCGAGCATCTGCATAACCGCATGTCTGGCGGAATCCATTACCGCATGCATGATCTCTCTCCTTGCTTGTGTTGCGCAACGTCCCAGATAGTGCCTTATACCTTTACTCATGCAGCAGATTGAAGTCAACGTTCTATTGCCTCCCGGTGACCAGCAACTTTTTTCAAGTGCAATACTCTGACTATACTCAGGCAAACTTTTCTCTTCCCCAACAGAGCCTGGCTCCATATATATTTTGACTCGGTTGGGCCTGACATCTTGGCGGCCAAATGGTGAATTGACCATGACTTCAGGATCAAAAGCTTCCGACACTATGCGAATAGACATCCCTCCGCACGTACCCCGAGTGCCAAAGGCTTCTAAACCAGACGTGGGGAGCAAGATCGCCCAGCATAGAGTTGCGGCAATAACTGTTCTGCGCAGGACGGATCAGATTCCAATAGAAGACGCTGACTTCAAGGTGCTCTTCCAGGGGCTTTACGACGCTGCGTTCATCACTCGCCTCAAGGGACGCATCATTGACGCCAATGCGCGAGCCTGCGAGTTTTTTGGTTACACTCGCAAGGAACTTCGTGACCACAACATAATGGATATCGTGGTTGGGCTGGACGATGCCGTGCTTCAGACGATCTGTGAAAACCTTGCCCATGATCAGTTCACGTTGATTCAGGCTCACTGCCTCAGGAAGGATGGGGGGCATTTCCCGGCGGAAATTTCAACGAGCAGGCTGAAGCTTTCCACCAAGGAATGCTTGTGTTTTTTCATCAGAGATATAACGGCGCGAAGAGAGGCGGAGGAGAACCTCAAGCGGGCACATGCCAGTCTGGAGGCAGAGGTCGCTGAGCGCGCAAGGATAAACGCCAACCTGTCCGCTGAGATAGCGGAAAGGAAGAGAGTCGAGGCAGAGTTGCAAGCGGCAATTGCGAGGCTTCAGGAACATGACCGTGCCAAAACGCAGTTTGTATCGAATGTATCGCACGAGCTGAAGACCCCATTGACTTCCATTCATTACGCCGCGGGTAATCTTCTCAAGGGTCTTGCGGGGCCATTGTCTGACGCTGCTTGCTCGTATCTTCGGATGATACGCGAGGATTGCGAGAGGCTGCGACGGACCGTTGAGGATATACTTGACATGAGCCGGGCCGAGGCCGGCACTTTGAGAATGGCAAGGTTGAAAACAAACTTTTCGCGTTTCGTTCGCTCCGCGGCCGAGTCCATGAGATTGCAGATAGAATCGGCGAATCTCTCCCTGCACGTTAGGATAGAGCTGGACAAGTGTTTCGTGGCTTGCGATCCGCAAAAAATGGAGAGGGTGATTTTCAATCTGGTTAAGAATGCAATCAAATATAACGTACCGCATGGTTCGATTGGTATTACTCTGAGGCCGGGCACCAGACAGGGCACGGTGGCCATTGATGTGACCGATACGGGGATAGGGATCGAGCCTCAACACCTTCCACATGTCACTGAGAGATTTTTCAGAATAGGAGAGCATATTAGCGGCGCGGGACTGGGCCTGTCCATCTGCAAGGAAATTATGGAGAGGCACGGTGGTGGCATCGAGGTAAAAAGCCCTCCCCCGGGCATGAGTAAAGGCACCCAGGTCACGGTGTGGCTCCCCCGGATTGCTCCTCCAGAATGCCTTATCATAACCAGCGACGACAGGCTTCTTCTGAATGCCATGAGAGAGATGGATACGTATGGCTACTCTGTAGTTCCGGCGAGATCGCTGGATGAGGGAAAATCCGCTTTTGAGGGCAGGATTCCTGACATGGTTGGCATTGACTGGACGGGGGACGACATGGATGGCGGCGTGGTAATTGCGCGCATACAGGCAGACCCCGAGTGGGGCGCCGTGCCGCTTGTCGTTTTCTCGAAGAGCGGAGACTCCGGACCGAAGCGGGAGATATTGCAGGGTCTCGGCTTATCCTATATCGAGACTCCATGGGAAGAGGACGTTTTTGTGTCTTGTCTGGACGGGCTTGTTATGCAAGATGTGTCGCCTGGTCAACCAGTTTGAGGTTGAACTGAGCCGAACAGTGTTTCGGTGTTCGTCTCCAACCGGCGATACTCGCGGTCAATAGATCAGCGAAGGGAGAACGAAACATGAACGCTGGAGGCACAAAGGACATTATTCTCCTTATTGATGATGAGAAGCATCTCTTGATTTCCCTGCGCGATTTCCTCGCATCTGAGGGATTTGACGTGCGAGTTGCGCAAAGCGCTGAGGAAGGGCTGGAGGTTGTAAAATCAATTACGCCCGATTTGATCATTCTGGATATCAGCATGCCAGGCATCGGGGGGCTTGGTTTTCTCAAGCAGATAGCCGGACCGGATGGCCGTCCGCGTCATCCTGTGCTTGTGCTCACTGCAAGGTCGAAACTTGAAGAGTTTTTCAGCAAGGTTGACGTGGATGGTTTTCTTGCCAAGCCATGCGAAGAGGCTGTTTTGCTGAGACGCATCAGGGAAATACTTGCAGCAAGGCGCGCTGCTGCCAGAGGATCAGGCCCTGTGAAAGTCATGCTTGCGGAGGACGATCCTTCAGCCGCAACTGCAATCAGGGCTGCGTTGGAATCAGCCGGTTGGCCTGTTGTTCATGTGAACTCAGGTCCGGAAGTGCTTGAGACGGCGCCAGTTG
>CALETX010000270.1 GCA_937920455.1 uncultured bacterium | reverse complement strand
GATGCCCTCATTCCTGCTTTGGAAGCGGTGCGTTTTTCCATCACAACGCATCGGGGGTGTTTTGGTGGATGTTCCTTCTGCGCTATAGGGGCCCATCAGGGAAAAACGGTAATAAGTCGGTCTCTTGATTCCATTCTCAGGGAGGTTCGCTGGCTCGCGAGCCGTCCATGGTTCAGGGGGACGATTACGGACGTCGGCGGCCCAACGGCCAATATGTATGGAATGGGCTGTGGAAGAGACAAAATGTGCGGCAAACCTTCATGTTTGTGGCCGGGGATATGTCCCGCTCTTAAGACTGATGCTACTGCGTACAAGGAACTTCTGCGCAAGGTATCGAATCTGGAAGGCGTGCGGCATGTGTTTGTGGGAAGCGGGATCCGCATGGATTTGGCTCTTCTTGATGACGAATTTATCAGAATGCTGGCGTTCAGCCATACCAGTGGCCACCTGAAGGTGGCGCCGGAACATGTGTCTGAAAAAGTCCTGCAACATATGCGCAAGCCAGCCGGTCACCATTTTGAAACCTTTCTGACAAAGCACAAGCATTGGTCTGAGGCAGGAGGCAAAAGGCAGCGTGTGTTGCCTTATTTGATGGCGGCACATCCAGGTTGTGGGATTGTAGAAATGTTTGAGCTGATGGAGTTTTTAAAAGACAGGAAGATAGTTGTGGAGCAGTGCCAGATTTTCACGCCGCTGCCCGGCACCGCTTCGGCGGTTATGTACGCCACCGGTCTTGATCCACGAACCATGGAACGAGTTTTTGTGGAGAAAAGCGATCGCGGCAAACGTATGCAGAAGGCTCTCATTCTTTATCATCTTCCGGAAAGCAAACGTCTGGTACGAGAGGCGCGGTCTCTTTTCAAGCGGAACTGCCTGGCGAACCGGCGTGTTTCCAGTGGACATAGATCACCTCGGCGAGAGGACGGTCCACGGCAAAGTGGCTGTGGCCGATCTTAAATACATATGAGGGGAAACTCTGAATGAGTTTGATAGATGCGCCAGGAAGGATTCCCATTGCCATCATTTTCTGAACTTCCCTGCTATTGCGCGTGGCAAGGTAGACTACTGTTCCTTCCGTTCCCGGTTTGCCATCGCACAACGGCCTTATTTCCAGAATGCCATCGGCTCTTGCCTTACGGCAACATTCGCCAGGGGGAACTGGCTTGCCGTGAGGACAAGTCTGTGGATGACCAAGCAGGATGCATATCCGCTCTTCCAGGGCGCTTTGGATTACATGCTCAAACTGGCAGCCTTCAGATCGAACGTCCTGCGCTTCGTGTTCCAGAACGTTCTGAAGAAGGCATTCGGCCAGTCTGTGGCGGCGTACTACATCCCTCCCCACAAGACGGCCTTTTTCTGTTAGACGAAATGAGTTGCCGTCAGGAGAGGCTAATCCCATTTCAGCGCATTTTGGAAGAGCTTGGGCAACATCCGGCTCCAAGGCCAGAATCTCGTTTTCGTTTTCGATCAGATAAAGGTATTCCAATGCTTCTTCTATGTTGCAGTTCAGCACAAAGCCCTCCAACATACTTTATTCCCGTCCCGCATCACTCACTGTAAGGAAAGATAACGCTATCTGTCGAGAGATGAATGTGGGAAACGACTCTCATCTTCACGACTGTGTCCTGGCGGTTAGGAATTGGCTAATAGGGAACGAGTTGGAGGATTACGCTGAACAGCTTATCGGCCTTGTGCTGCTCCGTTGTCATGAAAACAGAAACGTTGAAGCACTATGAAGCAGAGGTATTGCAGAGTTCGAGTGCGACTGATACGGCCTGAAGAGAAAGCGCGTTGGGATGAGGCGAGTCGCTGGCTGGTATCGCCGAGAGAGTTTCAATAAGTGATGCGTTTATGACGCGGATGGGACAGAGAATCAGCGGCGCTGATCAGGACGCCGACAGGGCAGAGTACGTCCAGACAGCTTTTGAAAAGCAGAGTTGGGTTTTTGGGGCACCTGTACAACCTCTCCTTGTGCTCAGTTAGTACCTCCCGACATCCCACCTAACATCCCAAAACCTATCAAAACTGAGAATGACGCAGACGCGGATCTCGATTGTACGGCTTTGAGTGGGTTGGAAAGGCCCCAATTATGATGGTATGTCCGTTAGTGGTGAAGGTGTAGAAGATGTTCGATATCGTCGCTCCTTGTGTAAAGCAGCAGATACTTGTCGTTCAAGGATGCGAACAGAGAAATCAGTATCTCGGAAGCGCCGTATTCCGGCTCAAGGGCGATGGAATCTGTCTGATTGTCGAGTTTGTAGAGTTTCTGGGCGGGGTATCGGGAGCAATACTCTGCTTTGGAATTCGATCGGCAGGATTTTCGAGGTCGCAGGCAATACGAAACGAGAGGTCAACAGAACAGTATTGGCAGCGGTGAACGCAGGCGAATGCGGCGTGGAGATCAAGAGCCGTGCGACAAACGCCCTCGCCGTTCATTCGAGAAGAGCCGTCTCTGAAGGACGCCTGGCGGATGCCGGATGAGGATGGGATCTGGTCATATATGTCGAAACTGAGCGTCCGGGCGCGGCTGTAATCAAAAGCGCAGGTTCTGCTGGAGGAAAGGCGCCGGCTCGTTGGCCTGACGGCGTTCGAAAAGACATTTGCCGTTTCTTTGGAAATGAGGATAGTTCCGCGATTCCCAAGGCCTCGGAAATTCTTTTCGTCATGGCTAGAGGCAGCGGGGTTTTCAAAAACCGGCTCGACAAGATATTCCGCTTGCACTGGAAATAGGCGCATGGTTTGTATTTTCCTGCGTTGATCAGGCTCGGCATGCGGCTTCTTCGTTTTTATCAAAACCTGAAACCAATGAGAGAAAACATTCTGTTCGAGACAAATCCGACCGTCCATGCGACAAGGGAAACGATGCAAAGCGTAATGATAGTGAACAATCCCCCTCTCTCTTTCTTCATGATCAAGAACTGAGGGAAACAAGGGATAAAGAGCGTTAGGGCAATGGCGGCAGTGGCAAGCTGCGCGCCGTTGAGGAGACCGGCTTTCTGGAGATCGTACAGTCCGGCGGCTCCGTAATCGCGTCTGAAGAAACCGAAGATGAACGCCGTTGCTGCTTCGGGCGGCAGTCCCATTATGCGGACTGGCGGCGTTAGGATGCGAAGCGCCAACGAAAACAGGCCGGCTGTGTCAGCGGCCCAGAGAATGATGCTTGCGGCCAGGAAGATTGGAATGATTTCGCGAACATACCACCTTGCCCGCGACCATGTCTTTGCAAGGACATTGCGAGGGGAGGGGATGCGCATTGGAGGAATTTCCATATAAAAGCTCGGCTGCGGACCTGGAAGCAGCTTGCCTGCAATGGTGCCTACTGCGAGAAATACGATCGTCACTATTATGGCCCAGGCGGCCAGACCGCCGCCGCTGGATGAGAGGAGTCCCAGGACTAGTCCCAACTGTGCGGAGCACGGAATAGCAAGAGCCAGAAGAAAAGTGGCTATGATCTTTTCTCGGCGGGTTTCGAGTGTGCGTGTGACGACTGTTGCCATGGTGCCGCATCCAAAGCCCAATACTATTGGGATCACAGCGCGGCCGCTTAGCCCCAGACGTTTGAATAGACGGTCTGAGAGGAATGCAAGCCGGGGAAGGTAACCGCTGTCTTCGAGCAGCGAAAACACTAGAAAAAATGCCGCGACAATCGGCAACACAATGGCCAGCGCGTATCGGAGGGCGAGTGTGACGAGTCCGTACCGGCCGACGAACAGATCCTGCAAGGTTTGCCACGGTATGATGGAAACCACTCGAGCGGCCACAGGCGCCACGTGTCTTTCGAAAACTTTCGCATCAAGAAAATCAACAACAGTTCCTGCGGCCACTTTGCCTACGAGTTGATAGAGGCCAAAGTAGAGAACTACTGCAAGCACAGGAAGACCCAGCACCGGCCGCAGGAGGAGGTTTCCGAGCTTTTCGCGAAAATCGGACAAAGGGCGCTCATAGGCGAGACAGTCCGTAAGAATCCCGTCCACTTTTTCTTTGATGGTCAGGGTTATGTGATAGACCACGGAATGAGGGAGTTTCATTCTGACCTTAGACACATGTTGGAGAATCATAGCCGCTCTTGCTGCATCCATCTGAGGAAGGATGGCGGCTACATTCGCGGGATTTTCCTGCAGCAGCAAGATGGCTAGAGCGCGCCTGGTGATGGATGGATGCTCGTCCAGCAGTGCGGCGATTTTGTCTATTTCAGGTTCCAGATCCGGTCCGTAGTCTATCTTTATAACAGGAGACTGTACGTGAGTGGCTGCATGGCACAGCATTCTTGTGCCCTGCCCGGTTGCTGCGACTGTTTCAACAACGGGAATGCCTAGAGCCTTGCGAAGCTTTTCCACGTCGAGCCTGATTCCTCTCGAACGGGCCTCATCGCTCATGTTGAGCGCCAGCACCACTGGAAGGCCGGCTTCTGCAAGTTGAAGTGTCAGTCCGAGCATTCGCGGGATGTTTGTGGCGTCGGCCACATGTATCACGGCGCGTGGTTTCTCCTTCAGGAGGATCGAGATTGTCACAAGCTCCTCGTCGGTGATAGGCGAGAGGGAGTATATACCAGGAGTGTCAACAACTTCCCACGTTGTCCCAGAAAAACGCGCCAGAGCTCTCGCAACCTCGACGGTCGTGCCGGGATAGTTTGAAACGGTCGCGTATTCACCGGTGATACGGT
>CALETX010000269.1 GCA_937920455.1 uncultured bacterium | reverse complement strand
GGCGGGAAGGGGAGTGAGGGGGTAGCTGATGAGCCTGGCCTGGAGGTGGTTGAGGGCGTTGAGCGCAATGCGTATGGCACGCCGCTTGTCTGCTCTTTATTCAAGAAAGCGTGGGAGCGTAGCTGTGATGGGGACATACTGGTGTATGTAAATGCGGACATCATATTGATGCAGGATTTCATGGAAGCGGTTGGTCTATGCTGCGAGTTGAAGCGGCCGTTTGTAATGGTAGGGAGGCGGTGGGATTTGGATGTGGACGAGGAGCTGGATTTTTCTGATGGCTGGGCTGACAGGCTGAGAGAGGAAGTGAAAGCGAGAGGAGTTCTGCATGCTCCAAGCGGCTTGGATTATTTTGTGTTCAGGCGGGGTTTATGGGGTGAGATTCCGCCATTTGCGTTAGGGCGTCCTTCGTGGGACAACTGGTTGCTGGCGGAAGCGGGACGGCTTGGGGCGATGCGCATAGACGCGAGCAAAGCTGTGATGGCAGTTCATCAGAACCACAGTTACAGGACAATAGGGTTTGCCGATGCAAAAGCGGTTCATGAGTCAGAAGAAGCTGTGATAAATCGCCAACTTGCCCGTGGCATGTCGGCCGATACCTTTGATTGCGAGTGGGCTATTGTTTATGGGCGTGTCCGAGTTCCGCTTGATAAAGACCACATGGACCGGTGCATGGAACGCTTTGCAGCTGTGCATCCGGTTCTTTTTGAAGCGTTGTTTTTTTGGAAAGCAAGAATGTTGGTTGCTCTGATATGGAGCCTGAGCCTAATTAGTTGGTCGGGATGGCGGCCGAAAAGGACATAATCATGAGTCCCTGGCGTGCAGTCTGGGCGAAAGACGGATCTTACAAAACTACCCTCCAGAACCTGGAGTGTATCACAGCACAATACTCAGTATCCGCCAATACGAGCCTTTATATGCTGGTTCTGCTGATGGCGGCAGCAGTATATTTGACTCTGTATCCTCTGTATAAAAAATTCTATCCAGCAGCAACGTATGCAATCTACGAGTATTTTGGAGAAGCTATTTCTAAAGGGTTGAACCCGTATTCAATCCCCTCCGATTATCGCTCGGCGGTCGTGCCTCAAATCTTCTATATATGTTCGATTCAGCCAACTCCTGGCGTTATTCGTCAACAATACGCTGACTATCCTCCTCTCTTGATGTTGGTAAATTCGTTTTTGTTTCGGTTTCACTATCTCAAGGGTCTTTACTGGTTTTTTCTTTCACTCTATGCTTTGACTATTCTGCTTTATATCATCCACAGATGCCTAGACAGAAATGAATCTGACACTTGCAAAGTCCATCCTCTGGTTTTTCATTCTTTTTTTGCTTTGAATCCACTTTTCTCCCAAGTTTGGTTCAGTCCCATTGAAGACAAGATATGGTTTGCTTTCTTCTCAGTCCTGATTCTTTTGCTTCGGACCAGAGACTGGTTGCTGACGCTTGGGCTGGCCCTTTTCGCAGCACTAAAGGGACTTGGTTTGCCGATTATGGTTTTCTACGTGCTTTACCTTATTTTCCCCAAGGGGGTACAGCTGAAGCGAGTAGTTACTCTTGTGTTATTATTTACTGTTGTTCTTACCGTTTCTCATATTCCCTGGTTTCCAAGCTGGATTAAAGCTTATCAATGGCGGATGCTGAGGCAGACTTTTGTGGCTCATCATTCTATCTTCGTTCCTCTTGAGAAGCTGGGTATTTTTTGGCCTGGTCTGCCCCTTGCTCTGACAGTCTGTGCGTTTTTATTTTTGGCCTTCTTCACGGTTAAAGGTTCTGCGAAGCTCGAGGAAGTCTTATTGCTGCCCATTGTGCTTTCAATAGTTTTCAATCCAGCACTCACTTTCGATCGGCTGTTCGTAGCCATTTTTGCGTTGCTTTTGCTTAGTCAGAGGAATAGCACAATCGTGATCAGCTACTTTGCTGGATTGCTTTTCATCTCTGTAAGGGAGACGCCGTATGCATGGGCAGTAGCGTGGGCTTGGGCGTTGTCTCTGTTGATCAGCGCCAGCGCGAAAATAGCCCTAAGGGACCAGAAGGGAGTGGCTAAGAAAACCTTCAGAACTGTTTAGAGTCGAGCTGCAGGTATTGCAAAGTCTGAGAGCGTTGTACATATGAATATGTTGGCACCAGCACGTCCGCGCGTAACGTTTGGCATGATCGTCTTGAACGGGATGCCGTTTGTGCCTTATAACCTGCGGTCATTATATCCATTTGCCCATCAGATCATTGTAGTGGAAGGTGCAGTTCCGCGATTCGCCCATGCGGCTACTGGTGACGGGCATTCCATAGATGGGACTCTGGATGAACTTAGGCGCTTCAAAAGTAAAGAGGACCCCGAGGGCAAAGTTATTGTTGTAACGGCTGAAGACGAAGATCATCCCAATGGATTTTGGCCCGGGGAGAAGCTTGAGATGTCGCAAGCTTATGCAAAACGCGCCACAGGCGATTGGCTGTGGCAAGTGGATTGCGATGAATTTTACACCGAGTCGGACATGGAGATAATCTTTTCGGTTTTGAGTGAGCAACCGGAGGTGAACGCTATTTCATTTCATCAGATTACCTTTTGGGGAAGTCTAGAATGGTATGTTGACGGACCTTTTATGCGCGGTCATATGGTAGGTGGAGAATGCCATCGGCTGTTCCGTTGGAAGCCGGGTTGGAAATATGTCTCTCATGCGCCGCCAACAGTGTGTGATGATAGAGGGCGCGACCTAAGAAGTTCGAAATGGCTCAACCGCGAATACTTCGACAGCCGCGGCATTGCGATGAAACACTATTCCTTGCTTTTCCGAGAGCAAGTGGCTGCCAAGTGCAGGTATTATGATCAGCGAGGAGATATGGGAATCACAGATTCTGCAGACTGGGCTGAAAGAAACTGGCTCAAGCTGAGCGCGCCTTTTCATGTTCATAACACCAACCTGTACGTTGCCTGGCTCGAGCGATATCGTGGAGAACATCCTAAGCAGATAACTCTCATGTGGAATGATATTCTGGAGGGGAGGATTAATTTTTCGCTGCGGCCGATGCATGATGTCGCCGAGCTCATGAGAAGTCCGCTGTTTTGTTTCTTGAGGTTGATAATGCGGCGATGGCCAGCGCCGGAAGCGATGTCATGCCGCGGGGCGTACCGATTGGAGAAGACGCTCGAAGTATTGGCGGCATGGTATGATCGGCGCTGGGAGCGGCGGCATAGGCAGCAGATGTGAGATGGCGCCGGCCGCAGAGACGAATGGATTGGTGAACAAATCTGTTGTTCTTGTTTCGGACGTCACGTGGGGTGGAGCTGCTATTGCGTGCCGTAGGCTATTCGAGGCTTTGGCGGCGCGAAATGACCTTCGTGCCCAATGGATCGCTGCAGAGGGCGATGCGCGCAGCGGCGCTCATGTGGCATCGGCATGGCCTCCTCTGGTTAGTTTGGTGATTTATCGAGTAATCCACAGGTTTTTTCATCAGCCCTTGGCAGATGAGTGGCGTCGGCGCATGAACGAGGCCGCGGTCGCGGCCTGCGTTCGCAGAATGAAGCCTGATATTATCAGCCTTCACAATATCCATCACAATATGACATTTGGTCTTCTCCCGCGTCTTCCGCGCGAAGTGCCGATCGTGTGGACTCTTCATGATATGTGGCCGCTGACCGGCTATTGCACGCACAGCCTTGACTGTCCGGATTTTGATAAGGGGTGTACGGAGGTTTGTCCGCAAGCCGGCCAATTGGGCGCTGCTTCCAGAAATCCGGCTGAAGAGTGGCGGAGAAGGCGCAGATTTTACCAACGAAGACCACGGTCGCTGGCCTTTGTTGCTCCGTCTCAGTGGATGGCCGATCTTGCTCGGCAGAGGCTGGAAAATTTCGTAAGAACCGAACATATTCCTAATATCCTTCCTTCTCGAACGTTCAGATCTCTCCCGAACCGCATAGCTATCCGAGAGATTTTGGGCTTCGGAGATGAGCCGGTGCTTCTTGCTGTGGCTGAAATCTTTTTGCCGGGGATAAAGGGTGCCGATTTGCTTGCAGAGAGTGTGCCGCTGATTTGTTCAGCTCATCCTCGCGCGCGTGTTGTTGCAATAGGCAACTGGCATGGAACGCTGGCAGCACCACGGGGGCTTGAAGTGCGCCCCCCGGTCAGGGATGAGGCGTTGTTGAACATGTACTACAATGCGGCGGATTTATTGGTAGTTCCATCACGAGTTGAGAATTTGCCTAATGTCATCCTGGAGGCTCTGGCGGCCGGTTTGCCGGCGGTTGCATTTCCTGTGAACGGATGCACGGAGCTTGTTATTCACGGCCGGACTGGATTCCTTGCAAAAGAGGTTTCACCCATGGCGCTCGCGGAGGCGGCTGGTGTTTTTCTCGCGTTGTCGGAAGGAGAGCGCGAAAAGATGCGCGAAGCTTGTCGAGCTTTTATCGCAGAGAGCTTTGAGCCGGAAAAGCAGGCGCAAAAGTACCTGGATTTGTTTGACTCGGCAAGCAGTCGTTTCCAGGGCTTGTTGTCCCGTTGATGGTTTGTTGACGCGGACTGAATATGGCAAATGATCACCATTTTCACCACAGCGCTTCCGTTTAAAGGCGCGGCGGCTCAACGTCAGCTAAATGCGATCCGGAGCTGGAAAGCCGCATTCCCGGGGGCGGAAATTATTCTCTTTGGCAGAGGCGAGGGATACGAAGAGGCATCAGTAGAGGAAGGCCTGAGACGGTTTCCTGATGTTCTCTGCAACAAGAACGGTTTGCCTCGTATTGACTCCATATTTGAAGAAGGCGAGAGACTGGCAAGCCATCAGTATCGGGCGTATATCAATGCCGATATAATTGTAACAACCGCAACGCGAAAAGCATTGCTGGCGCTGCATTTTCCAAAATTCTTGATGGTTGCCAGAAGGTGGAATCTTGAAGTGGAAGGAATCTTAGATGTTTCGAAAGATGACTGGGATATACGACTTTGGGAAAAGGCGCGTGAGTATGGCAATTTGGCAAGAGGTGATGCGATAGATATTTTCGTGTGGCGCGACAAAGTATGGGACTCGTTGCTTCCGATGGTGATTGGGCGGGCAAAGTTTGACAATTGGCTCATATATTCTTGCCGGTCACGAGGAATTCCTGTCATTGACGCCTCTGAGATTGGGAGCGTGATTCACCAGAGGCATGTCTATGACCACGTTCCAGGAGGAGCGGCCGGCGCTGTGGAGGGAGAGGATGGAGTGGAAAACGCGCGGCTTGCGGGTGGATGGGATCACCTTTTCACAATTGACGATGCCGACTGGCGTCTGACAAAGGGGCGGCTTGTGAGGAACTTCTGCGCTGGAGATTCCAGACGGTGCGCTGAGGTCCACCAGATTCTGCGCAATCGTGCTCCACGGAGAAGCATCGCGTTGGAAGCCTGGTATGAATTCTTGATTCGTCTGCAAAAGGCCTGGCACGGAGAACCTGCACCAGCCCTCAAGTTTTTGCCATGGCTTGGCAGCCGTTTGATTGGGAAAAGGTGAAGAGAGAACGATCCCATTCTGAACATATACCGCAAGGTTTCGAAGCCTCCTGTCCCAGCCAGTGCATGTTCTGCTGATACATCCGTCGCCCCCCGCGGGCGCGGCTTGCGGTGTGGCGGATTACACCCAGGCCATGTGTGCCGCGTTGGGACATGATTTTGCCTCGCTCCACCAAGTGCGCTTGGCCGAAACGGGCGCCAGAAGAAATCATTTACTAAGGGTAATGCGTCTGAGATCAGGCGCGCACCGGGCGGCAACGAAGTTGCCAAAGTGCGATCTTGTTCACGTTCATTATGCGGACATGGCTTGGAACGGAACGCGGATGTTCGAGGATGCCTATGAAGTTTTTACAAGATATCTTTCTGCGCCGGCTGTTGTGACGCTTCATGAGCATCCGTGGTTCAGAGGATCACGCGGGGCCGAGCAGCCTGAGACTGCAGCGGACTATGTGTTCGGATTGTTGGTTGCCGGCAGGATCACCGGACAAGGTTCGATCGAGAGGGAAGTTCTCTCGCGTCACGTGGGCATTCATGTGCATCATCGTTGGCACAAGCGGGTTCTAGGGAATACTGGTTTGCCTGAAGCGAAGATTTTTGTGCTGCCCCACCTCGTTTATCGCTGCAGAGCCGATCCCGGAGCCGCTCAGCGTTTCAGGGAGAAATGGCAAATCGGAAACAAGAGACTTCTGTCCATTGTTGGCTTTGTCTTTGACAGAAAACGTTACGAACTGGCTATCGAAGCATTGGCTAAACTGCCGGCGGATACGGTTCTGTGCGCGATTGGCGGTCCGCTGGGCTCTGAGTCCAGGCAGTATTTAGAGCGGTTGAAAGAAGTAGCTATGAAAGCCGGAATCGGGCGTCGGTTTATTATTACCGGTTATCTTGACAAGGACGCATTCGATTCGGCGCTTCGGGCATCAGACGTTTTTTTACTCCCCTATGGAGAGGTCAGTGCATCCGGCTCTCTCGCCCGATGTGTGGGGGCGGGCGCTCCGATCGTGGCGCAGGATTGCGATTCGTTTCGGGAAATACGGGATGAAGGAGCTGGAATCGAGCTTCTGGATACATCGGACACAACCGCATTCGCAAGCCGGATCAACCGGATATTAAACGAACCTGGCCTGGCGAATCGGATGCGGGAGGCGAACTGGGGGTATGCGGAGCGGTTTTCTTTGGAAGCTGTTGCGCGCGCCTTTCGCCAGTGGTATGAGCGGCTGATTTCACAGCTTTCCTCGTAGATGAGAGCTGAGGCAGTGAAGGTTAGGCGTCTGCATGAGAGCCTGGGCCGATCTATTTGGGCCTCCTGAATGATATCGCCGGTTTTGGTTTGAGGGTGAAAAACAGCAAAAGAGATGCTGTGATGGTTCTAGCGCCAGGCGGTTTAGGCGACACGCTCTTGCTGACAGGCGCGTTGAAGGTACTCAAGGATCATATCGCTCCGAATGAACTATGGGTGGTATGCAATGAACGGAATAAACCGCTGCTCGACAGAATTGCTCACCGTTGCATAGTACTGCCAACCACCCATACCCTGCCGGACAGGGCGCGGCGTTACTTAGCGGTGCAGAGTCTTCGAAAGACACGCTGTTCGGTGCTTCTGCATCCGATATACAGCACGGTCGCGTTGTATCACCGGCTTGCCGCAGAGATCCCTGCGCAGGAGAAAATCTGGTTCGATGGCGAACCGATGTCGCCGGACGAGTTGCCAGCGTTGGACACGCGCAAAGTGTACACGAAATTGGTCAAGGCATCGCGAATGGAACACGAGTTAGACAAGCTGGCAAGGTTCTTCAGAGAATGTGGAGTAAAGACCGTTGAATCAAGGGAGGATATAAAGCCGGACCTCGGCCTTGAGCCTGATGAGATAGAAGCAGCTCAAGCCGAAGTCCACAGCCGATGGATGTCATTGGGAGATGCTTTGACTGTGGCGGTATGCGCAGGAGCCGGCATGCGGTGCAAAGAGTGGGATGCTGGGTCTTTTGCGCGTCTTATTGATCTTATGGCAGAGGGCCGCAGGTTGGTCTGCATTTTTGTGGGTGGTGCGGCCGATCGATTGAAAGTTCGTGAAGTTTGCGCTCTGGTTAGAAATGCAACAGCGAAATTGGATGATCATTTCGTAGGCCGTTACGACGCTCGGCAAAGCGCGGCGCTTATAAAGGCATGTGATGTGTGTGTGGGCAATGATACATACGGTTTGCATGCGGCAATTGCAGTGGGGACGCCAACCGTGGTGATAATGGGAGAAGGTGATTTTCCCAGGTGGACACCGTGGGGAGATATGTCGCGCCACAGGATGGTTCACCACCCGTGTGAGGCGCGGGGATGCAGATGGAAGTGCAAGTATGGGGATTTTCGGTGTATTCGGAACGTAACGCCTGAGAATGTGATTGCGGAACTGGAAAAGTTGTCGCTGCCGGTGGCTTCGAAGAGTCGAGCAAAGTGAGCAATTTTGTAAACAATCTAATCAAATGGTTCCGTCGCCGAGAGTGTCAATCCTGCGAAAAAGAGATGAAGCAGCGTGGTCTGTCAAAATGTCCGGTGTGCGGCGGCTGCGAATTTGTCTTTTCGGCCGTCCTGTGGCCCGAGCTTGTGAAGGAGTGGAACTTGTCCAAGCAGGAGGAGATGGCCATAAATATGCAGCAGGGATATCACTGCCGTTGCTGCAACAGCAACCTCAGGTCCATGACACTGGCGGCGGTGATTCTTGACAGATTCGGGTGGCAGGGAACGTTTGAGGATTTTTGCCGCGAGAGCGAGGGTTTCAGGCGTCTGAGTGTGCTGGAGATAAATGCAGCAGGGTCTCTTTCGCGTTTTCTGAGCAATCTTCCGCGACGAGAGCTCGCCAGGTATCCTGCTGCCAATATGGAGAGAATGCCGTATCCCGATGGCACATGGGATGTGATATTACACTCAGACACATCGAGCATGTTGGCAAACCGGTTGATGCTCTGGCTGAGTGCAAACGGATTCTGAAGAACGGAGGGCTGATGGCATGGACCGTGCCCTTGCTCGTTGGCAGGAAAACCGTACGGCGCGGCTTTCTGTGTCCCAGCTACCATGGCGCGCCGGGTATGCGCGCCAGAGACTACAAGGTTGTGACTGAGTATGGAGCGGACGCATGGTGTGAAGTGATGGAAGCAGGTTTCAGGGACGTTGCCATTTTCAGCCTCATATACCCGTTCTGCATGGCCCTGGTTGCGAGGAAGATGTGATGGGCGGTTCTCTTGATGACACAGGTGAGCGTATGCTTCCAGAATCCTCT
>CALETX010000268.1 GCA_937920455.1 uncultured bacterium | reverse complement strand
GAGAAGTATCGAGCCACACTGGAGGATTCCATAAGGTTGAGACTGCGTGCAGACGTTCCGTGTGCCGTGATGCTTTCGGGCGGGCTGGACAGTTCTGCTGTGGCAGCCATAGCCGACCGTTACACTTCAGTATCGCCGTTGAATGTCATGACATTCCGCCATGAGGATCCCCGTTACGATGAGGGCCCGTGGGCAGACCTGGCAGCCAAAGGACATTCGTGGAGACGTTATTCTGTTGTCGTGCGTGAGACAGATGTGGTTGAGCTGTTTGAAAGAGCTATGTGGCATCAGGAGGAACCTTTTGGGGGAGTAGCCACCTTTGCAGATATGCTGCTGGGGCGCTTGGCCCGGCAGGAAGGAATTTATGTGCTTCTGGAGGGACAAGGTGGAGACGAGACGCTTGGGGGCTATGAGTATTACTATTTTCATCGGCTGACCGATCTCGAACAAAGCAATCCAGACGAAGCTCGCCGTCTATACTCGGAGTATGCAAAGCTGCGAAATGTGCCTCCCAGCAAATGGAATGAAAACTTCAATACAATCACCGGCAAAATCAAAGCCGGTCAAGCAGGATTGAGTCAGGATGGCACCTTGGCCACCCAGCCAATCGCCATTTCGCATCGCGTGCTCCAGGCGCAGGGAACACGTTTCCAAAAGCCGGCTCCCTTCAAGACGCTTTTTGAGAATGCGATGTATGCTGACCTGACTGCTTTAAAGGTGCCAAGGGTATTGAGGTTCAAAGACAAGTCGTCCATGATGTCTGGGGTAGAGCTCCGTGTGCCGCTGCTGGATCACCGACTCATTGAAATAGCGTTTGCTATTCCACCCGAAGAAAAACTGGCTGCCGGCTACACGAAGTATTGCTTCCGCCGCATGATGGAAAAGGAGCTGCCATATGAAATATGTTATCATGTCAAACGGCAGGTACAGACTCCCCAGCGTGAGTGGCTCCAGGTGAATCTTAGGTCCTGGGTTGAATCGATCCTGTTCTCTTCTTCTTTTGCGAAACGAGGTTTCTTCGATCCAGACAAAGCAAGGAGTATCTATCGTCGCTATTCCGAACATCCCGCTTCCTTTCCAAACAGTTTCTTCATATGGCAGTGGATTTGCGTGGAAATTTGGTGCAGGCTGTTCATTGACGGCAGGGATAAGCCAAACGACTGGTGTCCCACGCCCAACGTGCTACGCCAGCCAGTTACCCATAAAGAAGGTTTTCCGAGGAGATGAACATATTTTTTTCCACTCAAGACGCTTCACTAGATCTTTTTCACGCGCTTCTTCGAGAAATTAGAGAACCTTTAAATATCCAGCGAGCCGGGTTTGCGGTGGTAAATTCAGTTTATTATTCACAGTTCCTCAAACGTCATCCTGATTTTGAGAAACGCTATCTGGTTCTAAAAGAGTGGGATGTGTACAAATCGGCCCGAAAGGATAGATTCGACGCTGAAGAACTTGCCGAATACGAAAGAGATCTTGGTGATCCCAATCTCTGGCCGCCCATTGTTATAGACCGTCGGATTTACCAGGGGCCGCGCTGCACTTTTGACCTCGATTATCGCTGCCGGCGATCCCATGAAGAAATGCAGCGGATTCTCCTTGCTGGCTGCAGGGCCTTCGATCGCTTGTTCGCCGAGCTGAAACCTTCTGTAGTCATGACAGTATACACTGCAACACTTGCTGACTCACTAGCGCATCTTTTCGCCGTGAAAGCCGGTGCCATTAACCTGGATTTGCGCGCTGCCCGCGTGATGAATTTTGTCATGTGGGCCAGAGGTTTCGAGAAACCACCGCCCCATCTTCGAAGTATCCTGAATGACTTCCAAACCAAAGGCATCCCCGACCACATAAGGCAGAAAGTAGAAGCATTTCTGACAGAGTTTACAAATCGTCAGGTAACATACGAGGGCGGAACACCCAAAAGGCGCCGCCTGAGCTTGACGATAAAAAACCCCCTCTGTGTGCTGAAAAACTCATTACTGGTTCTGCGCGCCCGTAGAACGCTTGGAACTGACGACCCATATCTTGATGGCACGCTAATGGCTGGTATATACCGGCGGCTGGTTCATCCTGTCAGGTCGTCATTATTTGGATTTGTGGCTGGCAATCGCTTCGTTGATGATGATCGAAAGATCACTTCTCCATACGTTTTCTTTCCTCTTCACGTCGAACCCGAGTTGGTGCTGGCGCGGTGGGCGCGTCCCTGGCTGAATCAAATAGAGGCCGTTCGCAACATTTCTCTCAGCATCCCTGTCACGTGGAAGGTCGTTGTCAAAGAACATCCTCAGATGATGGGACGCCGACCGCTTAGCTATTACAGGAAACTCCTCATGATCCCAAACGTGTTGTTATACGATCCGTGGGCATCAACAGTGTCCGCGATCAGGAATAGCATGGGAGTCTTTGTCATCCGTGGAGCTCTGGCTCTCGACGCAGCGATATACGGAAAGCCAGTGATATGCCTCGGCCATAGCCTCTGGGATATGCTTCCGTCCCACATGGCCAGAATAGTAGAAAATCCCTACAAGCTTGCAGCCCAGTTCTCGGATCTGAGAGCTAACTACCGGTGGGACCGGGAAGCGCTTGCGACGATGATCGCCGTTTTAATTGCAGGCTCTTGTCCCGTGAATCTGGTGACAGGTCTGCTGGGGAAGAAAGACCGTGAGTCTGCGGGAGAAAATTATGGCACAGTCGAGAGCCATCCCCACTTATCTGTATTGGCAGAATATACTATTCAAAGGATAAGACAGGAACTGAACACTATGGATGGCAGTCGGTCAGCCCCTGCTGTTTTGGGGCTCTCGCTATGAAGCACGGCGGACAAAAAACCATACTCTTGGCAACCTATAATGCGTTTGCAAATCGTTATCTTCTGCGCACTGACATCTTTCGCGTCCTGCGCGACAGCGGGCACAAAGTCGTCAT
>CALETX010000267.1 GCA_937920455.1 uncultured bacterium | reverse complement strand
TTCCACAAGACCGCGCCCAGCTTCGAACTGCGGCTTGATGAGCAGGATAATATCTGCCGGCCTTTCCAGACACCGCGTAATCGAAGGCAGAACAAGAGTCAATGATATAAACGACACGTCCACACATGCAAAGGAGGGACGCCATGGCAGTTGCGACGCATCCAGGAGACGGGCGTTCACTCCTTCGATCAGAGCGACTCTCGGGTCGCTCCTTAGTTTTTCGTGCATGAGCCCTCGTCCTACGTCAACTGCCATAACCCTGGCTGCCCCGCGTTGAAGGAGGCAATCCGTGAAACCACCTGTTGACGCGCCAACATCGAGACAAGTTCTTCCTGAGACATCCACTTTGAAGTGATCGAGAGCGGCCGAGAGTTTTTCGCCACCGCGACTGACGTATCTTGGCTGTTGTTTAACGGCTATCTTCGCGTCAAGATCGAATAAATGGCCAGGTTTAGACGCGGGATGGCCGTTTACTGACACGGCGCCGGCGAGTATCAGGCGTTGTGCCTTGTGGCGGCTATCGGCTAGGCCGCGAGCAACGAGAATAACATCAAGTCGTTCTTTTTTCATCATGCGTTGCACAGGCTATATCTGGCATGGCTGAAGCCGTCGCAAGAGTTTGTTCAGTTCAACTCGGATGATGGTCAGTCATCATGCCGGTGTGAATAGCCTTCAAGCCATAGATGCCCAGCCAGTGACCAATGCACTCATTTGATAACCGCCCTCTCGAACCATACTTTAACCCAGATTTTGCTTTTAGGCCACAGAGACCTTTGTAACTGTCCGTCATTTGAGTAGTTCAAAGAATCAAGCCGTCACAAAAAAGTGAAAATTCAACTGCATTGCATTTGGTTACTGTCGTTCTGATGTATTGACAGCAGACATTTTGCTCTCCGCGCATTGTCGGTGGCGCTGTCTCAACAGCAAAATCCAGGTTTAAAACCATCAATAGTCGCGTTGAAGGCAATCAATTTGGAATGTGGAGTTCATCTGCGCTTCTGGTTGAGCCTGATCAGGATTTTTTCAGCGATCGCTTCGGGGGTGAAACCGCAAGTTCTGAAAAGCGTGGCAACGTCGCCGTGAGGCACAAAACTGTCAGGCCAGCCGATCTTCACGAAAGCCGTCAGGTGCCCGAGGCGGATCGCAGCTTCCTCAACAGCCGATCCGAATCCGGCCTGCAATATGCCGTTTTCGATTGTTGCGATAAGTCGGACGGAAGCCATATGTGACTGGAGCAGAGTCTCATCGAGCGGTCTGATGAATCTGGCGTTGACAACGCCGCAGGAGAGCCCGGAGCGGATGGCAATAAGATCCGCTGCGGCCAGGGCAAGTGGAACCATATCCCCCAAGGCCCATATCTGAATGTCAGATCCAGGTCTGACGACTTCGGCCTTTCCGACAGGCAGCGATTCTGTGGTCAAAGGGCGTTTTACTCCTGGGCCGGCTCCTCTTGGATAGCGGATGGCCGACGGCATACCGCAGCGGATGGCGGTGGCTAACATGTTGCAGAGTTCAGCCTCATCTTTAGGCTGCATGAAGACGAGGTTTGGGATGGACCTGAGCAGCGGAATGTCGAAAAGGCCATGATGTGTGGGCCCGTCTTCGCCGACGATTCCTGCCCGGTCAATACAAAAGACGACGGGCAGATTCTGGAGGCATACATCATGGATGACACAGTCAACTGCCCTCTGAAGGAAGGTGGAATAAACGGCAAAGACCGGAGTCAATCCTTCAGCCGCCAGACCTGCCGCAAAGATGACGGCATGTTCTTCTGAGATTCCAACATCGAAGAAACGATCTGGAAATCGAATTGAAAACTCGGTCAGGCCGGTGCCGCGGGTCATGCCTGCCGTGATTGCGACTATTCTGCGGTCTTCCTCTGCAAGCCTGCAGAGCGTTTCTCCCATTATTGCTGAATAACTTTCTGTTGTAGTCTCGGCGGCGATAAGGCCAGTGGCAATATCGAATGCTGGAACGCCATGCCATTTTTCCGGCTCCTGTTCAGCGGGTTTGTAGCCTCTTCCTTTTTCGGTGGCGACGTGGACGAGGATAGGTCGGTCTGAATCACGGGCGGTTTTCAGGGCGTCCAATAGTGCTGGGAAACTATGGCCATCCACAGGGCCGATGTACCTGAGGCCCATTTCTTCAAAAAATGCGCTGCGGAGGAAGAGGCTTTTGATTGCCTCTTCGATACGGTAGTAGGCATAGCGGAGCCACCCGAGTCTGAGTTTCCATCCAATTCTTTCCAGAGTTCTCTTGAACTTGTTGAATCTGGGGCTGGTTAGCAAGCTTGCAAGGTAGCGCGCAACCGACCCGACGTTCTTCGATATGGACATCTCGTTGTCGTTTAGAACGACTATCAGTCGGGAAGTTGTGGTGCCGATGTGGTTCAAGGCTTCGAGACTTATACCGCATCCCACGGCCCCATCACCAAGCACGGCAATAACGTGTTCCAGTGTGCCGCGCCTGTCTCTGGCCACGGCCATGCCAAGCGCTGCGGACACTGCTGTTCCTGAGTGACCTGCTCCAAATGCATCGTAAGGGCTTTCGTCCCGTCGGAGAAAACCTGATATGCCGTTGAATTTGCGAAGTGTCTGAAACCTGTCGCGTCTGTCTGTCAGAATTTTATAAGCATATGTCTGGTGGCTGACGTCCCAAACAATGCGATCGCGAGGGGGGTCGAAGACTGTCAGTAGCGCGATCGTGAGCTCAACAACGCCGAGGTTAGGCGCCAGGTGACCGCCGTTTGTGGAAACGGTCTTGAGTATCAGCTCCCGCACTTCGGCAGCGAGGGTTTCCATCTGTTGGAATGACAGAGCCTTCAGATCAGCTGGTGATCGAATGCTATCAAGTATCCCTGCCATGTTCTAGAAATCCTCCTGTTGGGACCTCAGGCGAGGATCCAAGGCATCGCGGAGCGCATCGCCGAACAGATTAAATGCCAGGACGGTGATGAAGATTGCGGCTGTTGTGAAGGTCAGTTCCCACCAGACTCCGTGCCATAGACGGAATCTTGCGTTGCTGATCATGATGCCCCAGGACGGCTCGCCCTGCACGCCGATGCCCAGAAAACTCATTATCACCTCTGT
>CALETX010000266.1 GCA_937920455.1 uncultured bacterium | reverse complement strand
GATTTTATTGCCTAATTGCGTTAATTCCGCTCCTCCTCCGCCGGCGCCACCCCGATGGCGCTCGAGGAGTTTGATGCCCAGGCACTTCTCTGCTTTGCGAATATCCTGCCATGCTTTCCGATAACTTACCTGCAGGGCTTTAGCCGCGGCGCTCAAAGAACCAGTATTCTGGATTTCTCTGAGAAGCCTGACCTTGCCATCGCCGAAGACGCCAGGACGGCCCTCGGCATAGAGCCAAAGTCGGAAATTCGGGTGGACATTTCTCATCCTGGCTTCAGGCAGGCTGACAGTTGTTTTTTGAGAGGCGCTGCCGAAGCAACCGAGCTGACAATTTGTGATTTTGATGTTGTGTTTTCTGCATATGCTTCCGATGCGTGCCGGTCGCACATTTGCGGTGTTTGCTATTTTGTGGGCGGCGGCGCATGAAAGTTCCTGGCGGCCATTTCTGTTTTTTACAAGGCGGTTTATCATAGCTTTGAGATCTGGGTTTGTGTTCATCGTTATATTCTGCAAAACATATCGCCCGTGCAAAACCGCTGCCCCCATTGCGCAGAAAATGTCAGAATGACTCTGGATATCCTATGTCAACAAAAGCATCTTCAAGACGACGTTTGTGGCCAAGCTCCATGTTAGCCAGATTCGCAAGCATGTCTTTGATGGAAACGTCAGAGGCCCGTGAGGCAAGAGATCTGTAAAAATCCGCCGCTTGCTGTTCCTTCTTCATGGCGAGGGCTATGGCGTCTCGAGGAGCCATATCCTCGCGGAAAGGCGGCAAATCGGTGATCTCTGCCAGCCGATAGTCGGAAGACGGCGCCTGAAACCTCATGGGAAACGACGGATCGTGTCGTAGCTTTTCCAGAAGTTCATAGTGGCCCATTTCTTCCTGGGCAAGTTCAGTGAACAGGCGCCGGACAGACTCATCCTTGGCCGATTTTGCGGCGCGGTTGTAAAAAGCGTTGGCCTCCATCTCTCTGGTTGTGGCAATGCTGAAAATATTTTCTACTTCCAATGTGTTCATGTCCTGCTCCGCTTTTTTGGGGCTAATCTATCTTTTCGACACGGGCAGCGCAAACCTTGAATTCTGGGATTTTAGCCACCGGATCCAGCGCATTTATGGTCAGCCTGTTTGCCGGTGCTTCAGCGAAGTGGAAGGGAATGAAGATCGTTCCCTTGCCTATGCGGCGCGTGACAAAAGCGGGCGTTTCGATTGAGCCGCGGCGTGTGACCACTCGCACGCGTGCTCCGTTTGCGATGCCAAGCGATTCCGCGTCCTCGACAGATATCATTACTTGTGGCCCGGCAAGACGGTTTAGCCCTTCAGTTTTACGGGTCATTGTTCCGGTGTGGTATTGCTGAAGCAGACGGCCTGTTGTAAGTATCAGAGGATATTCATTGTCCGGCAGCTCCGTCGGCTCTTTGAATGAGATGGCCTTCATTCGCCCTTTGCCTCTTGTGAACTTGCTCACATGTAATATTGGGGTGCCGGGATGATCTTTGGTAGGGCATGGCCAATGCAATCCTTTTCGCCCCAATCTTTCATAGGTTATGCCGGCGTAGGATGGAGTCAGAGACGCTATTTCGGCGTGTATGTCTTCCGGCTTCTGATATGTCCAGGCTGCGCCCATTGCGTTGGCAATGAGCTGAATGATTTGCCAGTCGGGTTTTGCCTCACCGGGGGGCAGAATGGCTCGAGGCGAATATTGGACACGCCTCTCGGTGTTCGTGTAAGTTCCCTCTTTTTCCGGCACGGCCGCGGACGGCAAAACCACGTTTGCCAAAGCTGCAGTTTCTGTAAGGAAGATGTCCTGGACGATCAGAAAATCGAGTTTTCGCAGCCCATCCTCTACATGCGAAAGATCGGGATCGGACAGCATGGGGTTTTCGCCCATTATATGGAGCGCTCGAATTCGGCCATCATACGCCGCATTGACCATATCTGTTACTGTGAGGCCGGGCTTGGGCGGCAGACTTGTGCCCCAGGCCTTTTCAAACTTTGCTCTCACGGCTTCGTCAGCAACCGGCTGATAACCGCTGAAGACGTTTGGCAGCGCGCCCATATCGCATGCACCCTGCACATTGCTCTGTCCTCTGAGCGGGTTGATGCCCCCGCCGGCTTGTCCGATATTGCCGCAAAGCATCTGCAGGTTTGCGATGGACCAGACATTGTCAACTCCAGTGGTATGCTGAGTGATGCCCATTGAATAAAATACAGATGCCGTGGCCGCTGATCCGAACAATCTGGCAGCTTCAATTATCGTTTCGGCGTCTATTCCCGTAATGCGCGAAACGACTTCTGGCGGGTACTTCTCAACCTCAGTCTTCAGTTCGTCAAAACCTTCGCATCTTTCCTGGATATAAGCCTGATCGTGAAGATTTTCCTTTATAATTACGTGCATCAAGCCGTTGAGCAACGCCACGTCGGTCCCGCAACGCTGCGCGGCATATATTACTGCCATGTCTGCAAGGGGAATCCGTTTGGGATCGAATACTATCAGTTTTGTTTTGCCCAGTCTTACAGCCTGCTTGATGTAGTAACCGATAACAGGGTGGGCGTCTGTTGTATTTGATCCGATGACCATGATAACGTCGGCAAGTTTTATGCCGGCAATATCATTGGTCATG
>CALETX010000265.1 GCA_937920455.1 uncultured bacterium | reverse complement strand
GGTCTGAGCAGAGTGTGATCTATGATAGACGCAATCTTCCGGCCTGGTTCTGACAATTCCACTCGTTTCATATCCCAAACCTTACGACTATCCCGCGCAACGGCTCAAGTCCATGAGTATCCGACCGCAAACATGGCAGGTGCTCTCAAATCTCACGACTTCCTCCAGCCCTCGACATGAAGAAATCCGCATATCTGCCAGCAGGATAAATGGCTTTTGCCCTTCGAAAAGCATCAACCTTATCCGAAGGATCCAGCAATATGAATGCCCCCCGCAGAATCTCCACCAACGCCGCCCGTGAACGTGCCACACGCTTTTCGATTTCCTTGCGCGCGTCATTCTCGCATCGCACAGCCTGCATTGGATTCTCAAAGCCATATGCCAGCACATCCAGAATGTCCTTTGCATTAGGAAGCGTTGATGCTCCTCTCAGGAACATATCAACGTTCATGCAGCTACCCACATCGTACATTGTCAGCGGAAGGTCGTCCGTGCAAACCGCGCCATCACCAGCAAGTCTCGCCACCCCTTCGGTCCCGCATACACGGGCGGCGATGAAATCCTCGGGCGCGGATATATTCAACACCGCCAGCGACTCGGCCACCCGCGGATTCCGAAAGCTCTCGGAAAGCCACTCATAGTCAATCACAATCGGATCTTCAGACGCCACAGGATAAAAGCAGCCCGTATCCGGAAACACAAAAACAGCCACATGCTTGAAGACCCTCAGCAGAGTCCTCAGTTCCATCCGGAAAAAATCGTCCATCGAGCCTGGACCGCTGGAATAAACCCCGCCTCGTTTTAGGCGTGTCTTTACCAACTCTAAAAACTCCACCGTCGCCATCGGCGTTGCGCCGTTGACCACTGCTATCCAATCGTCAAACCCAATCGCATCATAAAGCTTCCTTTCGCAAAAAAGCTGATTTCTGCCGTCATTGATCGTGACGAGTGTTCGGGGATCTCCCAGAACACCAAAGTTCAGCCCATCAAAAAAATGCGCTGCTCGAACCACAGAAGGGCAAATCTCGATTGTCCTCAGGCTTCGCGCCTCATAAAGGGACATTGCCCCAAGGCTTATGCCGGAGCCAAGCCCGACGAACAGCGCCTCTTGCGCATCGGGACACAGCAACATTGGCAGATGGCCGCTTACCAGATCGGTCGTCGGCTCGGCCTCTTTTGGAGAAACAGGAGCCATAATGGGCGTGGAGTTCAGGGTTATCCATCTCTTGCCGTTTTTTTCGAGAACAGTCACCGCGCCGGATGCGTCCTCTTCGTGGCTGAGAACACTCGCGCCGAACTGCCGCGCCACAACCATGCCGCGGACGCCCAGTGCTGACCATGCCGCAAAAGTCAAGGCAAGCACAATGCATGAAACGGCCAACCCGCCTATCCTGGCTCGCCAGCCACGGCCGACATCGGCGGCAAGAATCGCCCCACCAACAAGAACATTGAAGCAACCGATCGCTGTTGCCGACAGTCTTGAACCGAAAAGCGGCGCCAGCGCGAACACCGCCACCACGGCTCCTGCAACCCCTCCGAATGTGGCCAACGCCGAAATCCACCCGGCGGCCCAACCTGAGCTCCATGGCGACTTTCCACTGCCAGCCGCCGAATACGCACTCACCACCTGCGGGAAAAGCGCGCCCATGCAACATGCGACAGGCCCGAAAACAGCAGAAGAAACCAGTATCCGCGCCATCACGTAGGACTTGAGAGAAGCCTCTCCTCCACCCCACCGATAGCACACTCGCATCATCGTGGGCGCCATTTCCGCGAGAAAAACAGAACCAACGCAACCGGCGCCAAGGACGATATGCAGCCGACCAAGGCGCCCGACGATCTGGCATACATTCGAGAACCAAACCGCCGCGATCAAACCACCCGCCCCAACAAAAGCCATGTAAACACTCACCACTGCACTGAAGGAAAAAGCAGTGTGGCCGATAACCAGCGACAACATTCGCGTCCAGAGCGCTTCCATGGCCAAAGCCGTGAAACCTGCAAGAATGGCCACAAAGGGACTCCATCTCTTCATTGCTCCTGAATGATCGTCTTTGAGCACATTATTACTCTCGGCTTCCTGCTGGTTCGAAGCCATAACGAGCATTTGCCGACGCCCCACATCTCCTGCCAGCAATGCCACGCATGCGGCAATGACATGGCCTGCCGCGGCAATCCCCAGTGTCGCGTTCACCCCAAGCTTCGGGAGAAACCAGAAACCTCCAAGTACAGATCCGAGTGAGCAACCGAAACTTCCTGTGGCATATATCCATGCGGCGCTGTTCGATTGTGAATCTTTTGCAGCGCTGAGCCACACAAGCATCGGATAACTGCCCCCGATAAAAAAAGCGGGAATGCTGCCAACAGCACACCCGGCCAGAAAAGCTGCCGTGATAGCCTGCCATGAATCCGGTCCCACAATCCTTGCCGCGACGGCATAAGTGGCAAGAATGACAGGAGAAATTTTGGTTCCTGTAATGCCGACAAGCGCCGCTGCGAGTTGCGTCGCTGCAACCACAAGCCACTTTCTCCCAGACCGGCCTGCAAGCCTTCCGAATACCGCGTTACCGAGCGCCAACCCCACAAGAAACGCGGCCAGAACAGCAGCCACTGCCTGCGCAGACGAACCAAGTCGAAGTGAAAGCAGCCTGAACAGAGCCGTCTCGTATAAGAGTGAGCTTCCGCCGGCGATAAATGCGATGCAGCCAGTGAGCCAGGAAGTCGAATCAACCCGACCATTCGTGCATGGTATCTTCATCAAACAACTTCCGCCGCCAGCCGTCTCGGCTGCCGTTCCCTCTCGCCTTACCCAAGCACCCGCTTCATTGCGTCCGCAACACGGTGAATCTGTTGCTCGGTGATCGCAACTCCGGATGGAAGATAAAACCCGCGCCTCGACAAGCGCTCGGTTACAGGAAATGACCCTTGAAATACAAGACCCATGCTTGCGGCAACAGGTTGTTCATGAATCCCTACAAAAAAAGGGCGCGTGTCAACACCCAGCTTTAAAAGCTTTTGTCTTGCCTCAGCAACGGATATTCTATGGGTGTCACCTGGGACCACGCCATAGACCCAATGCACGTTCTTCCCTCGAGACGGTCTGGCCGGAAGTTGCAGATCATCAATGCCGGACAGAAGCGCGCCATACAGCCTGGCCATCTTCTCCTTCCGCGCCAGAGCTTCAGGAAGCTTAGCGATCTGGGCACATCCTATCGCCGCCTGGAGATTGGTCAATCTGAAGGACTGGCCCAGGATATGATGTCTGAATCTGTCATCAGGAGAGAACCCAAGCTCCCTGTACTGGCGGCATCTTTCCGCAATTCCGTCATCATCACACACCACAATGCCGCCCTCGCCACAGGTAACTATCTTGTTGCCATAGAAACTGAAAGTTGACACATCACCGAATCCACCACACCGCCGCCCCTCCCATTCCGCTCCATGCGCCTCTGCCGCGTCCTCCACGATTCTCAATCCGTGAGCACGCGCAAGTTTTTCGACAGCAGTCATGTCAACCGGATGACCATACGTGTGCACGGCCAATATAGCGGACGTCCGCGGAGTAATTTTTGACTCTATCTGCGAAACATCCATACACCACGTTTCTGGGTCTGCATCCACAAGCACCGGCACGAGTCTGTTCCTCACTACGGCAGCCAAGCACGCGATCATGCAAAAATCCGGCATAATTACCTCGCTGCCGGCCGGAAGATTCATCGCAAAAAAAGCCGTTTCTATCGCTGCCGTTCCGCTGGAAACCGCTATGCCGAAACGGCGTCCGCAGACTTCTGCCCACTCTTTTTCGAACCGCTCGACAAACATGCCGGCTCCTGAAAGGCGGCCAGAGCGCAAAGCCTCCAGGACAGCCGATTCCTCGCGGCCATCAAGCCACGGCTCGCTCACTGGAATCAGATCAGATTTTTCCACCCTTACCTCCTTCGGCGCTGCGGCATTTACCAACAGCCTGCAATATTCTCAAGGATTCCATGACGCCAGCCTGCATGCCTGTTCCTCTCTTTCGATGAATGATCTGAGAGCGACCTTCCGGGCTTCAAAACCCGGCACCTTTTCATATTCCATCAGCGTTTCCCGCGCTTCTTCGAGATCTGTGGCACAAAGATATGCAAACCGGCGGGGTTGTGGAACAATTCCTCTTGCAATGCGTTCAGCGTCAAGAGCAAGCCTCGCAAACGCCCACGTGCAGAAAAGAAACATCACAACTGCCGTCCCCGCGGCACCATGGAAAACCCACGGCCGCGGCGCTGAGCCCGGCATGCCATCGAGCCAGGCCCATACAGCCGCCAGCATGGCGCATACGCCTGAAATAAGCCAAACGCATGTTCGCGATCCTTCAGCCTGCGCCAGTTGTTCTGCAATCCGGTCACTCGCATTCCACGCCACAAACATGCCGGAAAGTGCCGCTGTCGTGACAGAACAACATTTAACAAACGTGTCTGAAGCGTTGCCGCACAGGCGCAGGGCAACGCACAATAAACTTAGAAATCCTGCGGAAACAGCAAAAGCCGGCCTGGCCGAAAATGCAGCCTGCGCCGTCCACAGCTCCCCCCATGTTCTGAAGTTCGTATGCTCCTGCCAGAGCAACGTAGCGCTCCATCCGCAAGCAAGAAGCATAGCGGCGCGCATAGCGTTGCGGATCGCATCATCATTCCTCGTTTGCCCCAGAAAGCGGCCAAGCGCCACGCCCAGCAAAATCGCGGCCGGCCCCATTGCGCGCGATCCGTATGTCCCTTCCCCCAGCCACCAGCAATACCATGACGCCTGCCCCGAAACATGGACAAAGATGATCAGGAACCCTAAAAGCGCAGCCGACCTGACGCTTGTATCAGATCCCTTCCACGCCAGAACAAGAAGAACAACAAAACCAACGGCAAAGAGCGGATGATAGACGAATAGGCCATGCCACGGATGGAGCAGGAAAGCCGCCAACGCAGCATTGGCCATGTCTATGCTTCGGAAACCGCCATCACCAAAATAATATGGCGACCTGAACGCCGATCCTGTCATCCAGCCGTTCACCAGCAAAAGTTGAAAGACGGAAATTCCCAAAGGTATCAGAGAAAGGAGAAGAGGACGAACAGCCATCATGCGGTTTCTGCGTCTCGATTCGATGCTCCGCCATGCGCCGCAGGCAAGCGCCATCACTGCGTATATTCCCTGAGATGCCCTGACCGATATCAGAAGACCCGAAAGACACCCGACGGCAAGCCAATCCAAGCTGCGCCAGTCCCGCTTCGAGATCACCCACCATACGAGCCACGCCACGAGCGCATGGGAAATCGTCTCAGATGCTGCGTAGACTGAGTAGAAACCCAACGGAGTGCCGAGAAAGAGTGCCGAGCACACAAAGACGGCAGTCCGTCTGCTGCCTGACACCCTTCTTATGGCGTCCAACAGCGCAAACCATGTCAAGACAGCCGCCAGCCAGCCTGTAAACCGGAAATCAATCGCTGGCACGAATCTTCGCACAAGCTCTGCAGCGGCGAACACGAGGCCAGTCCCGTGGCCTGCAATAAGAAGAGGCAACCCCGTTACTGATCCCTGTTCTCCGGGAATCTCGTTTATCCGCCCGGCGGCAAACGCCTTTGCCCACGCAAGATATTCAGTATAGTCAGGCCCACCCTTTACGCCTGCAAGAAGCAGTACACACAAAAAGGGCAGACCTGCACCTCTACCTAAAACTTCAAACACCTTTCGCCATGTTTTGCCCAACTCAATCTCCTCTTCCCGCAGCTCAGGAGACGGTGAACACAATCTCCTTCACAATCGCCTCTCCATCACCACCGAAGTATTCGAAGACCAGGAAAAGATCATGTTCTCCCTCCGAAAGATCCAGTTCGGCGCTGAAACGCTCGAAAGATTCTCCTGTGAGGCGGAACTCCGCAACCTGTTCGTCATCAATCAAAACAAGCAGATGTCCCTCAGAATCCGCGGTTCCCACTGCATCAAGAACCAATCGCCATCTCCCCTTTTTGGGACACATTATCCAGATGCGGCCATACCCCCCGGCCAGGAAACGCTGCCACCCCTCTTGGCTCGCCGACACTTTGTTCGCGCAGTCGA
>CALETX010000264.1 GCA_937920455.1 uncultured bacterium | reverse complement strand
ACGGCGCCTTTTTCACGCAACTGCATCCGCCGCCCGAGCTGACCTCGCGTGGTTTGGGCGGGTTTTGACGATCCATCTCCAGGGCCACAAACCTGCGCCCGGCGGCAAAATTGATCGGAGCCCGGTCCGGTGAAAGATTTCCCCAGGGATATTCTCTGCTGTCCATGCCACGCGCCGCCTTTTCCCATTCGGCCTCGGTTGGAAGTCGCTTGCCGGCCCACTTCGCGTACGCGTAAGCGTCGAACCAGTCCACACCCATCACAGGCTGGTCATCGCCTGCTAGTTCGGGAAACGACCAGCAAGCGGCATCGTGCTTCTTTAGAGGCGGAGCGTCCGGATGTTCATACTCGGCAGCGCCCCTGGCCCGAGTGTCTTCTACAAATCGTCTGTATTCGGCGTTCGATACCTCGAACCTGTCAATCAGAAACGGGCTCACATAAACAAGATGAATCGGAAAATCCGCGTCACCGTACTTGGCGCCAGCCCTCCCCATGAGAAAGTAACCCCCCGGCACATAAACCATGTCCTTCTCACGTACGCCACTGACTTCTGCTTGCGTCTCGCGCCCAAATCCCGCATTGGTGTACCCTTGAACAACAAGACGCTGAAGATTTGCCACAAAATCAAAGTCCATGGCCTGAAAATACTCTCTGGCATGCTCTATTCGGTTTGTGGTCAGAATTCGTTCAATCCAGAAGCGCAAAAAATCACACACATCCTGCGCTGCCTCATCGAATTTCTTCTCGGCAACCAGCGCCGGAACACGACGCTGCATCATGTCTGCCAGCCTCCTGGCCGCCGCGCGGCGCTTTTCGTCAAGCCCCTCGTAGTAGGTCCTTATCCGAGAATCGGTGCGAAAATCCGGACGTTTCTCAAGTTCGGCCATCTGTTCGGAAAGCAGATCCATGGTCCTCACAGCGGCGCAAATGGGCGTAAGCCATTCGTTCCCGACCTTCTCAAGTCCTCTTTCATAGTTGGCAAGGTCTTCGGAAACAGACTCAAATACCCGCCGGACGTCCGCGAAATAACGGTTCCCGGCGCACTTTGCCAGATACTCCGCCAACAGCGCATGATACCTCCTGCACTCTGACTCCGAAAACGGCTTCTTGGGATCGGGTTTCGCCTCCAGAAGTTTTTCCGCAAACACGTCCGCCAAATCGGCGCGTTTAGTCTCCCTGATGTCATCCTTGCTGACGGCGCGCGTGAACTGGATGCCCTCCCCTTTCTTCTCCCTCACCATAAGGTCCTGCGCCCGCTCCACCACCAGTATTCCCTCGATCACTTTTCCGTCTTTCAAGATGACGGTGATACGATTCGAGTCCTTGACCAGATCCTGCGCTTCCGGAGAAAGGTCTTTTTTCTCAAGAGCGCGGCAGAGATGCGCGCATGCCAAAGGAACGACCAGCAAAAGAATCTTCCTCATTGCTCACCCCCCAGCCTTCTCATCTCAGGCGCAGGCCCTCCAGGTCAAAGGGGAACATCATAGCGCCGGTCAACGAGAAACGCGTTCTCTATGTGGCGCACCTCAGGCGAGCCAGCACCCGGACATCCAATCACCTCCACCACATCGAACCTGAACATCACGCTCGGCCAGCCGGCTTTTTTAAGATATCTCACTGCCGCGCGGCTCAGAGATCTTCGTTTTTGCGCCCCCACAGCGCTTGCAGGTCTGCCGAACTGTTCCGTTTGCCTGGTCTTAACCTCAACAAAAACCACGGTGCCGCCATCTCGCGCAATTATGTCCAACTCGTCCCTTCTGTCCACCCTTACCCTTCGCCCTAGAATCCGATATCCCTTCTTACGCAAAAAATCCTCAGCCAAATCCTCGCCCCATTGCCCGGAATCCCGCCGACCAGACGCCCCAAATCGGCGCGCCAATCCGTTGAGAAATTTCAGCATAACAGACCACTGCCCTGCCTTCTGCGCATTTCCCGAATCTCAATCGCCTCCCGAACCGGCCTGAAACTCCTTCGATGGATAGGACACGGACCATGCTCAAGCAGCGCCTGAATGTGAGCCGGCGATCCGTAGCCCTTGTGTTTGCCAAATCCGTATTCGGGATAGAGAAGATCAAACTCGGACATGATGCGGTCGCGCGCTACTTTTGCCATCACGCTGGCCGCCGCAATCGAAAGGCTCAGCGAGTCACCGTGCACGATTGCTTCAGACGGAAAAGGCAATCCGCGCGGCGGCAGACCGTCAACCAGCGCATGCGAAGGCGCCGCGGGCAGCGACTGAAGCGCCCTGCTCATCGCCAGATGCGTAGCGCGCAGGATATTTAGCTCGTCAATCTCTTCCACCGCGGAAAAGCCCATGCCAACCTGCACCTCGGCGCAATCACGCAACAGATCGTGAAAATATTGCCTCCGACGCGGCGTCAGCTGCTTCGAATCGGTAAGCCCTTCCAGCCGGCGATGCTCTTCCGCCTCGGCAAAGGCCGGATCAAAAACCACCGCCGCAGCCACCACCGGCCCGGCAAGCGGCCCTCTGCCGGCTTCGTCCACGCCGGCAAGCCGCGACACACCCTTTGCCCAATACTTGCGTTCGTACTCCAGCAAATTGCGCTTCAACCGCCCTTTGATGCCAATGTCTTCTGTCCGATCTCACCCCCGCCGGCTGCCGACCTGGCATCTTCTCCGCCCATTTTCTCCTCGAGGCGCGTGGCTTTGCCCCTCGCCCTTCGCAGATAATACAGCTTGGCCCGGCGCACCCGGGCGGAACTTTCAACATCAACCCGGGCAATGCTCGGACAGTTTACAGGGAAAATTCTTTCCACCCCCACGCCGTGCGAGATTTTCCGCACGGTGAACATCTCCTCGCCGGCCCGCCCGCGCCGGGATATCACGACGCCGCGGAAAGGCTGTATTCTCTCCTTGTCGCCTTCTTTGATTTTCACATGCACAACAACGGTGTCGCCAACACTGAATGAATGCGTTACACCCTTGGACAGCGCGTTCGCGGATGCCGATGCTGCTTTTGTCTCTTCCATATGCATTTACCCCCCATTGCCGCTCAAAAGATCGGGCCTGCGACGCCGCGTTCTGGCAAGCGCTTGCTCCCGACGCCACCGGGCTATCTCATCATGGTTGCCCGAAAGCAAAACCTCAGGCACTTTCATCCCCCTGTACTCCGGCGGCCTCGTGTACTGGGGATACTCCAACAATCCTCCTCGAAAAGACTCCTCTTCTGTCGCTCCCTCGCCTCCCAAAACCCCCGGCACCAGCCGCACCACGGCGTCAATCACCACGGCCGCAGGCACCACGCCATTCGTCAGCACGTAATCCCCAATTGAAATCTCGTCGTTCACAAGAGCTTCCGAAACCCTTTCATCCACCCCCTCGTAATGACCGCAAATAAATATCAGATGCCTCTCGCGCGCCAGCTCCTCGGCCACCGACTGACGGAACATCCGGCCCTGCGGCGTCATCAGAATCACCCTTGCGCCGGCTTCCATGACCGACTCCACTGCCTCAAAAATCGGCTCCGGCTTCATAACCATGCCTGGACCTCCGCCGTAGGGGCGATCGTCCGTCGTCCTGTGTTTCCCCTTCGCAAATCTTCGAAGATCAATCACCCGGATCCGCACAAGTCCCTGATCAACGGCCCTCCTGACCATGCTCTCCTCAAGGAACCCCTTGAGCATCCCCGGGAAAATCGTGATCACGTCAATCGCCAGGATTTCTCCCATTTGCAAAACCCGAGGCTATCTCACAGGCGGCCGCTAGGCCGATTCCTTGGCCTTCCTGGCCTTCTTTATGAGGCTCCGCACAGTCTCCGTTGGTATGGCGCCTTTCGCAAGCCACGCGTCTATCCGGTCAAGCTTCAAACTGTAGTTAACGCCATTCTTGCGCGGGTCATACCAACCAAGCAACTCCAGATAACGCCCACCTCGCGGCGAACGCGAATCCGTCGCAACCACACGAAAGGTTATGTCGTTCTTCGCACCGACCCTCGTTAGTCTGATTTTTACAGCCATTACCCCTCCTCGAAACGCGGCAGTGTAATTGCTCCCGCGCCATTTACAGCAGGTTTTCCTGCGAAGCCGCGCCAAGCGCAGACCTCTGCCGAAAACGCAATCTTTCCCCTTCCACGTCCGCCTCCACAGGATCGGCTCCCTCAAGACCACCTTTCAGAAGCTCCTCAGAAAGCGGGTCCTCAACATATTTCTCTACCGCCCTGCGCAAGGGTCTCGCGCCAAGAGCGTCGTCAAACCCCTTGTCGAGGAGAAATCGCCGCGCCGCATCCGACAGCACAACCGTCTTGCCCTTCGCGCGCAGCCGAGCGTTAACCTTCTCCATCTCATTGTCCAAAATCCGGGCGGCATCGTCTCTTGTCAGACGTCTGAAAACAATGACATCGTCAAATCTGTTGATCAACTCAGGCTTGAATACCTTCCTGGCCTGCTCGATCATTTCATTCTTCAACTGCTCCTGCTCTGATGCGGCGCCGCGCTGAACAAACCCAACGCCTGCCTTCTTGCCCAAATCAACGCCGAGATTCGAAGTCAGAATGATGATCGAGTTTCGAAAATCCACCGTTCTGCCCAAGCTGTCCGTCAGCCGCCCCTCGTCCAGTATCTGAAGCAGCATGTTCATCACGTCCGGATGCGCCTTCTCAACCTCATCGAAAAGAACGACGCAGTAGGGACGGCGGCGCACCTTCTCCGTCAACTGGCCGCCTTCCTCATGCCCAACATAACCTGGCGGCGAGCCGACAAGCCGGGACGCCGTGAACTTCTCCATGTATTCGGACATATCCAGCTGAACAAGCGCATCACTGGATCCGAACATGAACTCAGCCAGCGCCTTTGCAAGCAAGGTTTTCCCCACACCAGTGGGACCAAGAAATATGAAGGAACCGATCGGCCTGCGCGGATCCTTCAGGTCGGCCCGAGATCTGCGTAGCGCTCTGGCAACAGCCGACACCGCCGCATCCTGACCAATGACCGCTTTCGCAAGCTCCGCTTCCATATCAAGCAGCCTCGCAAGCTCCTTGTCGTCGGCCTTCTTGAGCGGAACACCGCTGGCCCTGGAAACCACCACAACAATATCGTCCTCCGTGACAACGAGTTTGTCGTCCTTGTGCGCAACGCGCCATTCGTTGACCATCGCTTCCAGCCGTTCGCGCTCCCGCCGCTCCAGATCTCTCAAACGGGCAGCCTCCTCAAAACGCTGCTCCGATATGGCCTTTTCCTTCTCAAGCCTTATCTTCTCGACCTCAGTCTCCCGCGCGCGAAGTTCGGGCGAGCGGGTCGTTGCCGCAACCCTGACCCGGGCGCCGGCCTCGTCTATCGCGTCAATCGCCTTGTCAGGGAGATACCTGCCGGTCACATACCTGTGCGTGAGACGCGCCGCGGCAATAAGCGCATCCTCAGAATATTTCACGCCGTGATGCGCCTCGTACCGCTCCTTGATGCCCTTGAGAATCTCTATCGTTTCATCAACCGAAGGCTCATCAACACGAACAGGCTGAAACCTCCTCTCAAGCGCCGCGTCCTTCTCTATGTACTTGCGGTACTCGGCCATAGTCGTGGCGCCTATGCACTGCAGTTCGCCGCGAGCAAGCGCCGGCTTTATGATATTCGATGCGTCCATGGCGCCCTCGGCGGCTCCGGCGCCCACAATCGTGTGCAGCTCATCTATAAACAAAATCACGTTCTTCGATCGCCGTATCTCGTCCATCACCGCCTTGATACGCTCCTCAAATTGACCGCGATACTTTGTCCCTGCAATCATCAACGCCATGTCAAGCGTTACCACCCTCTTGCCTCTCATGATCTCAGGCACATCACCAGCCGCTATCAGCCTCGCAAGCCCTTCCACCACAGCCGTCTTGCCAACCCCCGCTTCTCCCAAAAGCACAGGATTGTTCTTCGTCCGCCTGCAAAGAATCTGTATCACGCGCTCAAGCTCGTTCTGCCTGCCTATGACTGGATCAATCTCGCCCTTCCGCGCCAGTTCGGTCAAGTCCCTGCCGAAAGCGTTAAGCGCCGGAGTCTTGCCCTCAGCCTTTTCCTTCTTCTGCTGCTGCCTGGGCTTCTCATCCGCCGCCTCCACTTCTTCAGGAGGCTCGAAATTCGGATCGAGTTCCTTCATGACCTCGATCCTCACCCGCTCCAGATCCAGACCCAGATTGCGCAACACCTGTGAAGCCACTCCTTCGC
>CALETX010000263.1 GCA_937920455.1 uncultured bacterium | reverse complement strand
GGTACGGAACACGAGTTCAGCATGAACAGTACGGAGCATTTTCGCGACTGGTGGGTGCCAGCCAAGCCCACAAGTCCCGACGCCCATGTGGCATGGATCGGACGGTTGGCCTACGAGATTGGCAGGCCGCAGGTTGCGATGTTCCTGACAGCGGTCGCCAATCCGCATCCGGACAAAACCGTCAGAAGACTGAAGGTGCGGCGAGCATTCAGTGGCGGAGCCAGCTATATTCTGGCGGCGATTACGGCGGAACTTGTGGCTGAATAAGGAGGAAACGACTGATGATTCGACTGATGGAATGCCGTGTTGCATATATGAGGCCAGGTGAGATCATTCAACGTCTGCATGAGGTGCCAGTAGTCTTCCTGCCGGTCGGTCCGTTGGAATGGCATGGGCCGCATTTGCCTTTAGGCGTTGATCCGATCAACGCTGAAGAGGTGGCGTTGAATGTGTGCCGGGAGGTGGGTGGAGTGGTGTGGCCAACGCTTTTTTGGGGCACGGAGAGAGAACGTTCACCGGAAGTGCTTGAACACCTGGGTCTGGATCCTAAGTCATATGTTGTGGGTATGGACTTCCCGGGCAATAAGCTTCCCAGTGCGTATTGCCCGGAGGAAGTTTTTGGATTGATCATGCGCGAAACTTTTGTTCAGGCGGCTCGCTTCGGCGCTAAAATAGTATTTGTTATCAACGGACATGGCGCTGTAAATCATCAGGCTGTCTTGCACCGACTTGCTGAAGAGTTTACAAGAACGGGAAAGTTGATGGTACATGTCAGAATGGCAATGCCGCAGAGAATCATAGCGGAAGGGGCCATCAGTCATGCTGGAGGAGACGAGACGAGTCTTATGATGCGCATAACACCAGAGTCAGTTGACCTGAGAGAGTTACCTCAACCCTCTGTGCCGCTGCACTACGCCGACTTTGCTATCGTGGACGGCAAGGGTTTCGATGGCAACGGACCGCCAGACCATTGTGTAGAAGATGATCCCCGCAAAACAGCGACTGCTGAGCGCGGCGCTATGTTACTGACATTGACGGTCCGTGAGGTTGTTGTCGAGGTCATTGAACTACTGAACAACGCACGGATCAAAGGACGGAATCCATGAGAACGACCGACAAGCTGGCTTTGGATGGAGGATCTCCTGTGCGCACCAGTCCTCTCCCTTGGGAACTCCCTGGCGCTCACTGGATGGGAGAGGAAGAACTGGACAACGTGATCAGGGTTGTAAGGGCTCGCAGTCCCTTTCGGTACTATGGGCCGGATCTTCAGCATATGGCCGATAAGCTTGAATCAGAATACTGTCGGCGCCTGGGACGGAGTTATGCTTTGGCTGTCAGCAGCGGCACGGCAGCGCTGAACGTGGCCTGGGCAGCGCTAGGAATTGGTCCTGGTGATGAGGTTTTGATCCCGGGCTATCTTTGGGTCAGCTGCATCGGAAGTGTTCTTCGGTCTGGGGCAATTCCCAGACTGGTTGATATTGACGGCACTTTCTGTATGTCGCCGGCGGATCTTAAAGCAAAGATCACCCAGAACAGCCGAGCCGTCTTGTTTGTTCACATGAGCGGTGCTCCGGGCCACATTGATCAAGTTGCCGAAATCTGTCGGGACAAGGGACTGCGGCTTGTGGAAGATTGCGCACAGGCCAACGGCGCAAGCCTTAACGGCAGACAGGTCGGAACTTTCGGCGACGTGGCGATTTTTAGTTTCCAGCTGAACAAGAACATTTCCAGCGGTGAAGGTGGCATGTTAGTATGCGACGACCTGGCTGTTTATCGGCGAGCCTTCGCCGTTCATGATCTCGGCTATCCACGTACTGCCGGCAGGTTAGACACGACCGATGAGTCCTGCCAGTTGTGGGGGGTGGGTGCCCGTATGGGAGAGTTGCCGGCCGCCATGGCGCTTGCGCAGTTGGCCAAATTAGACAGCATCACATCATCTATGCGTTCAGCAAAGTGGAAAATTCGCAGGCAACTGGAGGGAATTCGAGGCCTGGATTTCCGTGAAATTGTTGATCCATCGGGAGATTCTGGTTGTTTTCTTATTACGTTGTATCCTGACCGTGAAACTGCCGTACGCTTTGTGCAGGCCTTGCGCGCCGAGGGTATTCAGGGACCACCTGGAAGCCTGGTTTGCCTGCACATGGAAGAGTGGGGGTTGCATTGGTATTTCAACAATGTGTCATTGGTTCGACGCAGGGGTGTCTGCCCTGACGGGTGGCCATGGACAGCACCTGCTAACGCGTTTGCAAAGGAATATCTCTACGGGCGAGGTGCGTTGCCTTGCTGTGATGACTTCGCTAGTCGTGCGGCTTTGCTCACGATTGGCTCACGGCTGGAAGACAGGGACGTTGATGATATTATCCAGGCTTTTCAAAAGGTGGCCGTACATGTTCTAAAAAAGGTATAAAAGGAGCATAAGTCAATGACCACGAGGTGGTGGCAACATATTTCGGCTTTTCTGGCTATTTTCTTTGTAAGTTGCGTCAGATATCTCGAGGCGGGCCAATCACAGAAAAGACATTCTGATAAGCAGGATCGCGACCCTTATATATTCGCTGTCTGGTCTGAAACGTCACGTTTGCCGGAGGATGGCGTTGCAGTAATCGGATCAAGTTCTGAATGCTCGCCGCCTCAGGATACCCAGCTAACCACGCTTCGTGCATGGGTGGAGAATGGCGGACGCAGTCTTGTTTTGCTACGCGGGCAGAGTGCGGGTGCTGTACTCACAGCATTTGGGCTCAGCGAGGCTGGTGAGCCAGCCGCGAATGAGGTCTACGTCCAGCTCGCGCCAATCGCTGACGAAAATCTGAGAAAGACTATTACAGGTTTGCCCAAGGCCATTTTCGCTTCGCCAGGTGGCTTTATGGTGGGCCAGAGCACCAATGTTTCCCTGGGTCCTCTATTTGTCCGATCGTCAGGCAACGCTACCGGCGCTGTTCGCTTGGTCGAACTCCTGATAGGAAAGGGCTGTGTGCTGGCGACGGATCTCCCTCTGCAGCAGTCCGAAGAGGGGAAGCTGTTGATAGCCGAGTTAATACGCTATTTGCGGGAGTCATATACAGTTCAAAGGGCTCGTGCTGATACACAGTCGCTAGTTGAATTGGCTCGGACTCGCGTAGAAGAAGCTATTTCCCTGGTGCAAACCAAAGCAAATAGTGTTTCCCCTAACGAGATGAACAGTCCGAAAGGCGATCCTTGGTACCGCGTGCCCGGAAGCAGCGGAGACCGGTTGATCATAACGCCGGAATTAGAAGCTCGCACCAATGAGCTGCGGGAGCATTTGCGCGCTTTGCGGCGGAATGCGCGCAAGATGGATGCGCAGGAACAACTCGATGACATCAACAAACTTAAGGCCTTACAGCGGGAGGCATCTCAATTGGCAGAGGAGGCCGTCAATTTTTTCAATGTAATCACAAAGATGTAGTGCTTACTCAGCATTGGAATTAATCTTACCCGACTTTATCAGTTCTGTCGTTCTTATGCCAGACATTACGCGCAATGAACAAAACCAACTGAAAAAGTGTATGGAGAGGAAGGCAATGATGCACGAGGTTATTATCCCATCACGGCAGGTTCATCTCGATTTTCATACCTCTGAACACATTCCTGACGTGGGTGCATTATTTGATAAGGAAGAATGGCAAAAAGCCCTCAGGGTCGGACGCATTAATTCGATAAACATCTTTGCCAAATGCCATCACGGCTGGAGTTACTATCCGACGAAAGTCGGTCGTCCGCACCCGAACCTGAAACGCAATCTTCTCGGTGAACAGATTGAAGCGTGTCATGAAATTGGGGTAAACTGTCCTGTTTACTATTCGGTCGGCTGGTCAGCTCAGGATGCTATCGCCCATCCTGATTGGCGTTTTCTGGATTCGAAAGGCCAACCGTGCGGCCTTCCCCCGCCGGAAAGCAAGCCCAATGATCCTATGCCGCCATATTTCTGGCAAAACATGTGTCCCTCGGGAGATTATTTGGAACTTATCAAGGCTCAGACAGAAGAAATCTGCAAGATGTTCCACGTTGATGGATTCTGGTACGACATTTGTTGTTACGGACCGTGCTATTGCCAGCGGTGTGTGGATGGCATGAGGAAGGATGGGCTTGACCCGGCAGACGAAAAGGACGCGAAGGCCTATTCAGTTCGCAAGTGGCAGCACATGATGCGCGAACTGAATGCAATCGTCCAGGCCCACTGGCCGCGCGCCAGTATCTTCTATAATGGTGGCCCTGAGCTGGGGGGTGGTGCCTTGTACGGAAAGGAGTGGCACGAGTTCTCCACGCATCATGATCTGGAGGACTTGCCCACAACATGGGGTGGATATGACCGGTTCCCCATTCGCTCGCGTTATTTCTCTGAACGATTCAAGAAATACACTGCCATGAGCGGAAAGTTCCACACATCATGGGGGGAGTTCGGTGGCTTTAAGCATGCAGACGCCATGCGCTACGAAGCGGCTGCGATGATAGCCTACGGGGCACGGTGTAACTTTGGAGACCAGCTCCACCCTTCCGGCAAAATGGAAATGGCCACCTACAAGGCCATCGGTGAAGCTTACAGGTACGTCAGAAAAATCGAGGAATTCGGTTTAGATGCTGTGCCGGCGGCCAACCTGGGCCTTTGGCTTTCAGGAGCCGGAGGCAAACACGACCAGGGAGTGGCCAGCATGTTGCTAGAAGCTCACTTGGACTTTCGCATCGCAGAACCGGACCGCGACCTCACCATATTTGACGCGATAATCCTGACTGGTAACGCGCGACTGGATGAGCATTCTGCAGAACTGCTTGCAGCTTATGTGCAGCAGGGTGGCGGCTTGCTAGTTTTGGGCCAAAGCGGCCTGAATGCCGCCGGTACGCATTTTCTGATTGACGTGGGGACAGAATATGTGGGTCCGGCAGAGTACGACGTGGATTACGTTGTCGCAGGCCGTGAACTGTCTCGCGACCTGCCATCTGCGCCTTTTCTATGCTACAGTGCAGCGCCGCGTGTTCGCGTCACCGACGGCAAACCGCTTGCAGCTATTCGCGAACCGTATTTCAGCCGAACTTTTGAACACTACTGCGGACATCTCAACACGCCATTTCGTCTGACCGATGCTCCTCACCCTGCTGCGGTTCAAAAGGGACGCATCATCTACCTGCCACATGCGCTAGGCGAGCTTTATCATGTTCACGGCGCCCGCGTACATAGGCAGTTCTTCCTAAATGCCTTGCGCCGCGTTTATCGGCGGCCGAATTGTCGGGTGGAGATGCCCAGCGGAGGCCGAGTCAGTTTTGTCAAACAGCCGGACAAGGCTCGTTATATTGTCCACCTGCTTTATGGGCCGCCAATGCCACGCGGGCGCTGTCAAGTGATCGAAGATCTTGTACCGCTGTACGACGTGCCCGTTGAAATTCGTGTTCCTGAGACTATTCGTCGCGCCTATACGGCCGTTGATCGGAAACCGCTGCGCATCGTCCGGCGCAGCGGCGTTGTGCAGTGCCGAGTTCCAGAGGTGCGGTGCCATCAGGCGGTTGTGTTTGAGTATCGGTAATCAGGAGGTTGTTATGCTAGATCATGACCTTTATTTTCATCTCATGCATCCCGGCGGTGACAGCGATCCGGGCGATCCGAACGCGGCGTTTTACTTGGACGGCCAATACCATCTGCACTACATTCTCCGGCATCAATGGAAGGACGGCCAGTCGTTCAGCTTTGTACATGTAACCAGCCCTGACATGGTTCATTGGACCTGGCAGCCAACCAAGCTTCAACCGTCCTTTACCGGCCACGGTATGTTCAGCGGGACAGGGTTTCTGACTAGGGAAGGCCAGCCTGCGGTCATTTATCACGGACAAGCCTCAGGTCGCAACCAGATCGCCATCGCAAAAGACCGGCATTTGTCGGCGTGGGAAAAACCGTATCCAGTCGAGGTTTTTCATGCCGACGGCACGCCGGCTGAAATTGTGCATTGGGATCCGGACTGCTTCCGCATCGGCGACACGTATTACGCTATTTCCGGCGGTAACCGCCAGCCGCTGCTCAAATCCACAGATTTGCGGCACTGGACACTGGTGGGCGATTTTTTGTCGCACGATATGCCGGATGTGACGATAGGCGAGGATATTTCCTGCCCAAACTTCTTTCCGCTCGGCCGCAAGTGGATGCTCCTGTGCATCAGTCATCCGCTTGGATGCCGTTATTATATCGGCGACTGGGACGCTAAGAGGGAACAGTTTGTGCCTGAACGGCATGGCCGGATGAACTGGCGGCGCGACGACCAGGCCTTGTTCGGGCTGTTCCACCGCACCGATTTCTTCGCGCCGGAAAGCGTCCTGACGCCAGACGGCCGCCGTGTGATGTGGGCCTGGCTGACGTCCGTCGGACCTGAGAACCGATATCTCAGGAAGACCATTCAATCGCTGCCGAGGGAGCTAGAGCTTCCTGAGGATGGCGTTCTGCGTATCCGCCCGTTGCGTGAGTTAGCCACATTACGCGGAGCCGGGCAGGTGCGAGAGGCTCTTGTGGTTCCAAAGGCCGAAGGCTCTTTGAGCCATGTCGTGCCTGCGAGCGGTCTGGCCTTGGAGCATTTGGCAGATTTGCCGAGCGAGGCTGTAGAGCTGCGAATCGCGGTTCCGCGTGCAGAGGCAGAGCGAAAACTTTTCGGCTTCACGCTGTTTGCAGCCGAAAATCGCCCTGGTTTGCCAGTTATTCTGCGGCCAGAAACCGGCTGCTTACGTGTTGGCGCCACCGAAGCGCCTTTTGCCCTCCGCGATCTTCCGCCTCACGAGGATTTGGAGTTGCGAGTCTTCGTGGATCGCTACCTGATCGAAGTGTTTGTAAACGATCGCCAAGCTGTGGTTGCTGCATTCCCGGATCAGGCCAGCAGGGCGCTCCATGCCTTCTCTATCGGCGCGCCGACCGCCATTCGCGTGTTGGAAATCTGGCCACTCAAGCCGGCCAACCAGGGCTTTCTGGAGGCTCGCGAAAACCGTATATGGGAACCTCAGAGTGCAGACACATGTTGATTGAAGCCCCACCGCCTGCCGAAGCGAAAATCGTCCACTATGCCCCGGCAGACCATTATATCGGCGACGTCCATCCGATATTCGTCAAAGGCCGGTGCTACCTGTTCTACCTGAAGTCGGAGACGCCGACGCGATATCGTTCGGCAGTGGCGGTGTCGGACGATTTGATCCACTGGCAGCAACACGACTTAACCCATAAACGCCCTCATCTCAAAGTGCACGAGTGTTTTGTCGTCGCGCCGTTTTACGATCATGTCGGCGGCGTGTACCGCAGCTTTTACCATCTGTTCAGCAGTGTGAGCGACAATCTGTTAAGCTGGGATCGCGCTGAGGGGTACGAGTTGCCACGGCTCGAAACGGAATACGTGGTC
>CALETX010000262.1 GCA_937920455.1 uncultured bacterium | reverse complement strand
ATCTCCGCCTGGTTGGGGGAGATTGACGCGGGCTTGGATGACTCCGGGTGCCGGTCTTTTGACATTTCTATGTTCCGGTCTTTTGGGCTGCATGCTCATGTATCGTCCGATTGTGGATCCTTCAGCAGCCTGCCACAATCTGATGCCAGCATTTGTGGGGCTGTTTACGGTTCCGTGGCTTTTGCTGAACATGATGTCAAGAGCGCGCATTCCTCCGCAGCGAACATCGGTTTCCTCGGTGATTCCAGGAAGGTGCCTGGCTCATGGGCTAGCTGCGGGGTGCGCCGGCGGGGCTTTTGCGGCTTTCTTTCCGGCGGTTACGGGCGGGGTGGGCGCGATGCTCTCAGGACATGCCTTGTCAATTCGCGACGCGCGCACATTCCTCTTCTCGCAGGGCGTCGCACGCTCAACTTACCTGGTCGGTTCGCTTCTTCTTGCTTTTCTTCCAAATCATCCTATTTGGAGAGGCAGCGGCGGACGGCTGGTTGCAGTCTTGCGCCAGCCGGTTGGCAGGGGGGATTTTTTCTTGGCTCTGGCTTCAGTTGCTGTGGCAACGGCAGCAGCGTCCGCGCTGGCTCGACCGGCTCTTTGCGGTGCCGCAAGATTTATCACGCTTTCCTCGTGCCGCGGAATCTCGGTCGCTTCAGCGCTAATGGCGACTGCTCTTGTCTGGATTGCGGCGGGGACTAAAGGCCTGCTGGTAACCGCCGTTGGGGCTGCCATAGGCCTCTTGCCGCTTGTCTTCGGATCGCGGCGGCTTAACTGTCTTGGGGTGATCCTTGTTCCAGCAGCAGTGGAAATGTCAGGACTTGGACCTGATGTGGCACGCATTCTTGGTTTGCTTCCGTGAAGGGGATCGCCCATTTCAGCATGGGAGTTGCAATTGCGTCCTGCGTTCCGGGCGCGGTGCAGCAAGCTTTACAGGGCAATGGCTGGCCGATTGTGCTTGGCGGAGTGGCAGGTCTTCTGCCAGACACGCTGGATTTCCGCATAAACCGCCATTTCGCAACGCACGACGTTGACATCATACCTGACCCCCTCAAGCCTGACCCAGCCATCATCGCGCTGGGGATTTCATGGGCAGTTGAGAGGTGCGCTGCGATGCGCCGTTCGGTAAGAGTGCGTCTGCGCGCCATCCGTCTGGCTTCTGACCGATGGCAGAGCTATTTAATCCGCTTTGATCCGGCGAAGCGCAAAGTGATTGCAGAGTACGGTCCGGTAGTTGACCCTGGCGGCAATCCTGTTTGGAATGAGGCTGCTGTGCCCTGTAAAACACGATTGCGCGCCGACGCGAAGGTGCGTGTGGACGTCAAGGTCGAATACGAAGCAGAGTTGACGGTGGCCGGCTTCGACGGAGCGCTCCTCTCTTTGGAGCCAGTCGCGGACGGACGGGTGGCGGTTGGTTTTCTGCCTTGGCATAGAAAGTGGAGTCACAGTTTGTTTTTCGCCGTGTCTGTGGGCCTATTTTCCTGGCTCGTGGGAGGCGGCATAGCCGGCGTTGCTGCTGCGCTGGCCTGCGCCGCGCATGCGTTGACAGATCATGCTGGCTTTATGGGAAGCAATCTGTTCTTCCCGTTCACCTTTCGGCGGGCCGAGGGGTTCAAACTGCTGCACTCTTCCGACTTTTTTCCAAATGTTGCCGCAGTGTGGATCTCATGGGCCGTCATTTTCCTGAACCTAGGCGTCTATTCCCAGCCGCGTCCTTTTGCCACAGGGATGGCATACTGTCGGGCATTGATTGCGGGTGGCGTTGCGCCTGTAGTTTTCCTTGGCTACTTTTTGAAACGCATTAAACAAAACTCGACCGCCAGGAAGAGAAGAAGCAGGCCAAATGATTCCAAGGGGATGGAACAGATCAGAAGCAAAACGATACACCAAAGCTGACCACCGGATAAATCGTGAAGGCGGATGCTTCGTCCTCGATGTCCTCCTCTTCTCTCTTCACGTCCATTTCGAGTAGTGGTTGCAGAAGCGGATTCGCGGCCTGGGCTTTCAGCTCAATATCCGGTTGACCCTGAAAAATTACTCCCGCGTCGAAAGCAAAATGCCATCGAGATCGCTTATCGGCAGCGTTCCCATAACCGATTCCTGCATATGGAACAAAACTTGGGAAAGTAGCTTTGCCCTCGAGGGATTCGATTGTGTATTCGCCGTCGCCGATGTCAATGGTGGACCCCTGTTCGGCGGAGACGACGAGTTTGTTTCCGTTGAATACTGCTCCTGCAGAAATTCGGAACTCGCCTTTCCAAGGATGCCAATCGAGAAGTATGGGGAGGGTCTGCAGTTTGAGATCTATGTCATATGAATCGGAGTCGTTCGAGCTGTCTTCAAGACGAGCCCTGAACGAAAACCACGAATAACCGGCCCTGATGCCGAAGTTGCTCGAAATCCCCATAGTTAGTTCGCCACCTACACCGGTTGTGCCAACCTTAGCCGAGACGCCAATACCGCCCGTGGCTGGCCATACCAAAGCGCAAGAGGCAAGGATTACTGCGAGTAGCACCATCTTTACTGATTTCATAAAACGCACCTTTGCGTGTTGGCAGTCACACGACCATTCTGTGCGTCGTCACCGACTGTGACAAGCACAATGTATCAGACAGGAGGAGGCAGTATCTAACGCATGTCTGTGTCCTTGCGGTTGGGAATTGGCTAACAGGAAACGACCTGGAGGATAGGCTGAACAGTTTGCCCTTGTGCTGCGACATTGGCACGAAAACAGAAACGTGGAAGCACTATAGTGATGCGGAAGTATTTGGCAAGAGTTCGGGTGCGACTGATGACGCGGACGCGACTGAGGCTGTTGGGTGCTTATCGCAATGGGCGGACAGGGAATGTGAGGCGTCCGTCGAGCCTGCGATTCGGCGAATACTCAAGAGTGTGCCTGTTGAGGAGTTTGATGGTGTGGTGAGTAAGTGGAAGGAAGAGCATGATGCGGATAGGTGGAGGCGTATGGCTGTGGATGAAAAATGGCATCCGGGGCAGTGTAAGACGGTGGAGAAAAGTCATGAGCGTGTGGAAACTCGCGAGGTTTGGGCGCTTGGTGTCAGTCCTG
>CALETX010000261.1 GCA_937920455.1 uncultured bacterium | reverse complement strand
ATTGGACGCCTGAGAGCATACGGAAGGCAACAGGCAAAGATGTGCGCAAGATATGTCCACGTGGCATCATAGACAAAAGGAACTCCGGTGCCGGGGCGCTGAACTATGCGGTGGATCCATATGCTATCGCCGGCGTCGGCAAGGACGAGGATGCATGGATGCTTGCTCATGCCATACGCAAGAACCGCAAGGTCCAGCAGGCGTTGATAAAAGAAGCTATCAGCCGGACCCTGTACATGGGAGCGAATCTCACTTATTTCCCTGGCGATGGGCTGTCGAGCCACTTCACCACGCCAGGTGGGATTCCAATGACAGCTTATCGTTACAATGTGGTTGGAGATATGCTGACATGTTCGGTGGTCGAAGGAGAGACGGTGGAGCTTCCGCCGGAGGTGAGCACTCATATCAGCGGCGTAACTGACCCCACATGGCCTGAAGGATACTGGACGCCGCGTGACATGACGTCGTTCGAATACATGTCACGTATTGGGCCAAACCACGACGCAAATTGCTTCGGGCTCATAGGCGCTGATATGATCACTATCAACGCTATGCTCAGGATCCCAGTGGACATGCACAATGTTCCCAGGGAGCAAATATTCAGGCCAACACTATGGGATCGGTTTGGAGGAGACGATTTCAGGGTGTGCGCTTTTCTTGGACCTCTTTATCGCTGAGGCTTTATTCGCTGCGCACGCGGCCGGCTTTGGAGGTGAATGAATCGTATTGACAGATTATTTGGAGAACTACGCCGAGCCGGGCGCCGAGCGCTTGTCGGGTATCTGACGGCTGGGGACCCGGATTTTGACCGATCCCTCGCCAACATCAGGGAGGCGCTTGTGTCAGGCCTCGATATTTTGGAGCTGGGCGTTCCTTTTTCAGATCCGACTGCAGACGGTCCTGTGATTCAGCAGGCTGCACAGCGAGCTTTGGCTTCGGGCATGACTGTCAAGCGCGCTTTGGAAATGGTGCGTGAAATCCGACGCGACTCAGAAGTCCCAATTGTGATGTTTGGGTATGCCAATCCTTTCTTTCGCTACGGCTTTGACCGTTTGTGCGCTGAGGGTGCAGCGGCCGGAGCGGACGGCCTTCTTGTTGTTGATGTTCCGTACGAAGAGTCCGCTCCGCTGCGCGACGCCTGTCTGGCTGCGGGACTTTATCTAATCAGGCTCATTGCGCCGACTACGCCAGTGGAAAGGCGTGCCATGATCTTGGGGAACGCGGATGGGTTTGTGTATTACATAATAACAACAGGGGTGACCGGAGCGAGAGATGCGCTTTCCGAGAACATCCAGAGCCGACTGTCTGATCTTCGAGCACAGACAGCTTTACCCATTGCGGCAGGGTTCGGCATCAGTCGTCCAGAGCACGTCCGCGCGCTTCGTGATCATGTTGACGGGGTGGTTGTTGGAAGCGCATTGGTCTCAGCGGCAGCCGAAGGAAGGCTTGGAAACATTGTGCGAGAGCTGAGAACGGCCCTTGAGTAATTTTCGGGAGATGTGGAGGTGGGTGAGGCCAGGATTTTCGAGCACGCGGTGAGGGTGCCTTATGCCCATGTGGACAAGATGGGCTTTGTGTACTACGCGAACTATCTGGTTTATTTCGAGATGGCAAGGGCCGAGATGCTCAGGCAGGCTGGCGTGCCGTATCCATCGCTCGAAGAGAAAGGCGTTTTTTTGCCAGTTGTGGAATCATTTTGTGAATACCTCAAACCCGCTGCATACGACGATCTGCTTGTTACGCGGCTTCAATGCAGTCGCAAGGGCGCCAGACTCCACATAGAGTACGACACTCGACGGACGGTATCTGGCACAAGAGGCCCCCTTGCAGAACCTGAGCGGATCGTCAACGGATATACCGACCATGTTTGTCTGTCTAGGGACGGCAAGGTCCTAAAGCCGATAACCGAGCTTCTGCGCCTCATGGATTCTGACGGTTGAGAACAAGGCTCCTTGTTGGACAGATAGCTGACGCGGTGCTTGCCCCGTCAGCAATGAACACACGTCTGGCAAGGCGCGCTCTTGGCGATGATTTGTGAATCTCCGGTGGAGATTATTCCGCTTCTGCCGCCATACTTTCAGCCGGACGGCGACGGCGGAAGTGATCGGAGACAGGTTTTGAGACGGCTTGGCCTTCTGGTCCCAAAGCTGAACGGTCGGAACCGATTGTCCTCAGGACCTCGTCTGTGGTGCTGAAGTGGCATTTCGCCACCTTGAGCAGGATGGCTGGCCCCTTGGCCTTGGCAAGACGAGTGGCAGCTTCCCTTACTGCCGAGGAAGCACCTTTGGGAAACTTGGTTCCATATTCATTTTCCAAGTCTTTCAAGGCGCGGAGGAAAATATCCCTGGCAATGACTGAAGCGGCAGCCACAGCCATGTCCGACTCTGCCTTGTGTCGTTGTTCCAACTCGATTTGCCGGCCTAGCTTCATCAAAGCTTTTTTTACCTGTGACGCGTTGCCGAACTGGTCGGAAATTGCGCGCGGGCATGCTGGGCAGACCTGTAAGAGATTTTCGATGGCTCTGGCATGCGCCCATGCAAGGATGCTATTCACGTTGCGCATTTTGGCATAAAGCCTGTTATATGCTTCTGGACCGATGCGCACGACTGCAAATTTTTTTCCAAGCATCCTGCGCAGCTTCTTTCCCATATCGAGAGCGACGTCGTCGCTGGTGATACGCTTGCTGTCCCTGACGTTCATCTCACGCATTTTCTTAACAAGAAACTCGTCCACATAGGCGGCCGCCACGACCAGGGGGCCGAAATAGTCGCCCTTGCCGCTTTCATCCACACCCATGTGCGGTCTTGCTCCCTCTGGGTGAAGCACGTCTTCGTATCCGATCTCGGCGTGCTTCAGGACGAGTGGTTCGAGAACGAAAGTTACGAAATCCTCCGCTTTCCTGCCCTGTACAAGGCATTTTCCGCTCTTGTACAGAGCTACGGTGACATCGTCTCCAGAAGCTGCTGTTATGGTGTAGGGGATGGAGAGAGGTTGGTAGTTGCCATATTGCAGGATGTCAATCAGCTCCTTCTGTTGCGCCGGAGTGAGCTTGTAGGTGAAGCTTGTACGTTGTTGCATGGCGCTCGGCACTGTATCACCGGGCGGTGTTGATATCAAACGAAATGCGCCGGCTGAAACGCACAAACCGTTGATGGGCAGCTACTGGGATTTGATGCTGGACATTGACCGTATGAAGTGTTGACAAAGGTCAGGCGCCGTGATTCACGCAAAATATCCTGCCGAATAAGACGTAATCAACAAGAGCACTTATGTTTGGAATGGTAATTCTTGCATGTCGTAGATCAGTGCAATCGCCAAATGATTTCTTCTAACGGTTTTGTGGCAAAGGAGCTGTATGGAGGGGCGTAAAAACGATAGCTGATGACGATATCCTTATGCCCAAGTGTTCTTCCGCGTTGCTTGCCGATTGTCGGTCGTTTGAGGTGATCGGGCGCGTCTCGGGCCAATTTTGACACAGGGGGGGAAGGGGGACTGTGCATTTTTCTGCATTCCCTTATGATCTCAAGCTTTCACCCTCCTTGGCGCCTGTTGGGCCCCTTCTAGCCCTCTTCGCGGCTGGACATGCAATAACATGGATCGCGCCGGTGGTGATGCTTGATGTATGGGACTGTCACTAAGCACATAAAGCCCGACTCATCAGCGAAGCGACATTTCTTTGCGCATTTGAGCGAAGAAAGATCCGAATGGCAGCCGCCGCATTAATGGTGGTCTGGAACCAGGCACACACAGTCCATTAGGCGAATGCCATATCTTGGTTGTCCTGGAAACTTCATGAGAAAAGATTGGGCAGACTTATTCAGAGTGTGCTTTGCGTAAAGCGTTCCTAAGCCTCATCCACACAAGATCGCGATGTGGCAGCGCCTCGGCCTGCGATGGTGCATCGTTGTTGTTGATTCTGGTTCTTCCGATCCCCACACTCCGATCATGTCATCTCCCAGCATGGCATCGAGCTCTGCTGACATGCATGGAATGTCGTAGACTTGGCAACGTTTGTTTGCACACCATATGGGATTTGCTATTCATAGCTTTCGAATCTCAGTCATTTGAACGGGACAAAGGACGTTGTATGAAAGCGCATACCATCGTCGAATACGAAAAGAATTTCCAGCCCGCATATCTAGCCAACGGTTTGATCGGGTTGAGAATT
>CALETX010000260.1 GCA_937920455.1 uncultured bacterium | reverse complement strand
AGCGGACCAATAGGCACGATGCAGTTCTATTTCGAATGCGGCTTCAAGGGAATGCGCAGTGGAGAGACTGTGTATCAGACTCATCCCGTTGACGGTGATTTGTATCCTCTTTCGTACACCAACTCCGACTTTTTCCTGTGGCAGGATTTTGAGGCATGGCCAGTGCAACTGACAGTAGGCGCTTACACGAACGGCGGCTGGGTTATGAATCAGGGCACGATCAGAACCTCGTCGGGATGGCCATCCAACTTCTATGTCCGCGGTACCAAAGCCGGATGTCTCGAAGACTACCCAACCTACACCAATTCCTGGCTTAGGTCTCCCATCATCACGAGCGGCGTCGGCAAAGTGTCGTTCTGGGCAAGCACTCCCAAAATACCAGGAACAAACTATTTTGCGGTCCAACTTTCGACTAACGGCCTTGAATGGGAAACGGTCGGCTCAAGTTTCCATTCCGCGACAAACTATACGAACTTTCAGTTCCACATTCACCGAGCGGATATTCCTCCAACGTACGCCCGAATACTAAAAACCAGCGACAACCAGACAGAAGAATGGCTTGGGATAGACGACGTCTCTATTTCGCTGGCGCCGGCCAAGGTTAACATCACAAACGTCATGGTTCATCCAGGCTATCCTTCCAGCAACGATCATGTTTATGTCTCATGCGTCATAACTTCTGCCACCAGACGCTTTCCCGCCATGGACATTACAGCGCGGATGTACTACCGTGTGGCTGCAACTGGTCTCTTCCAAGGGCCAATCGAAATGGCCAGATCTGGCGACATATTCACCACCGTGTCAGCCATCCCCTCCCAGCCCGAAAGAACCGTCGTGGAATACTATATCGAGAGCAGATTCGACGGCTATTGCCACGATCCGAGCGAGTCGCACAGCCCCACGTACTCGCCGGCAGGCACCCCATCCGGGGGAACCAACCAGTACTTCTCCCCCCCCACTACCTATCACTCTTACCGGGTGCGTGCACATGCTTCGTCCTTCAGCAACATCCTCATCGCCGTCCAAGGCACAAATATCGCCGCATCCATGACTCAATACGGCGACTACATGTGGCAGGGCGTGGTATTCTTCACGAATGCAACAGCGCAGCCCATGCTTTCGCTCAAAGGAGTTGGCAAGTACACAGGCACAAACTACTCATGGGCGTGGACCAACACGTGGGGCGACACAAACCAGGTGCAGACCGATGTACCGCTTTCTGGCACGATGGATCCTTTGGCTCCCGCTTTTCAGATACCCGGCACGGCGCTTGGCCAATACCTTATCAGGTTCAATGAAAGCGACCTTTCCTACACCGTTCAGCGCTGTGTGTTCCAGAACTTTGACGAATGGCGCGCTTCGTCTGTGTATTTTGGCTCCAGCATGCACAAGCCAGGCATCTCGCTAATCGAACAAACATTCAACTCATGGCAAACAAACACCGAGTCTTTCATTATAGAAGATTTCGAGAGCTGGCCTGCAGTCGGCGATTATGTTTTCGGCGAGTGGCAGGGCGGAACATCGCACTGGGTGGTGGAAGACGCGCTCGTCACCAACCAGGTGGGATCCGACAAAGCATGCCAGCTCTATTACATGAACGTATACGGAAAAATACGCACAACACCGGCAAACATGACAGATGGCCTCGGGCATATCAGCCTTCTGTACCGATGCGTTGACACCAACGATCCGCCTGTTTACTACTCCGGCCCATTCGCCACAAACACTGACAGTCTGATGGTCAAGGCATACCTGCTCCCTTATGAGCTGCCTCTTTCGTACAGCCCACAAAAAATGGGCCACTGGTGGCTCGGTTCATACGCGCGGTTTGTTGATCAGACTAACTATTACCAGCTTAGAGTGGGGTCCCATCCAGACAACATCAATCTGCGTCGCGTAAGCCTGGTGCGGAACAGGAACGGAACAGAAACCGTCCTGGCCACGAACGATGTTTCAGCCGGCGCATTTCTCACGAACGGAGCGACAGTGGCTTTCTTTGTCTGCAATTACGGCCTTTCATCAAACAAGGTGCACATAGAGGCATTCTACGATGACCAGCGGATTATCCTTTGTGATGACACCAGCCCCGACGCACTGATCACTCCTGGGTCTATAGGCTTTGCGGCACGCGACGCCGGTATCCTGGTTGACAATGTCCTTTGTGGTGCCGCTCAAGCTCAGGCTTTCAGCGACTGGATGAACAGCAATCCGTTGAGTGTATCCACAAATGGAGAATGGATCGGATACTACGCTAGAATAGAAAACGATTACGCGAGAATATCCACAAATCGTTCCGGATTACTGTGCGCACCAAACCTTCGTTCAGGACTTCTCAAGCATGGCGTCAGCAACCTACAGTGGCGCTGCTGGAAGGATTCTGCCGGCCCGAATACCCTTCTGAGGATACAAAGGTCTTCCACCGGTGGAATAAGCCCCGCGGAGTGGTTTGATGTGTACACCAACAGCATTACCAGCACTGCGCCTCAGACATTTTCAATTTCCCTCAACATCACCAATGCCATCTACCTCCGGTTCCTGAACGACACCAACATCGACGGCTCAACATCTATCCTGGATATTGACGACATCCTGGCCGAACCTCATCCAGCATCAGGCTTCTACGACGCATTCCTGACAAATCCGACCAACAGATGGACAGCGCCGAGTGGCCAATGGGTATGGTCAGGACAGGCATACCGCTGCGCAGGTTATAACAGCGGGGCACTGACATTCCGCATTCAGATCACATCTCTGGATAACCAGGACCAGCTCGGCAATGATGCCGTCTGGGCCACTGTCGCCATATTTTCCAACTGCAACTCCACTGCCTACCAGACCTTGACATCCTATCCCATCCAGAAGGCCGATCCTTATTTCATCCGCGTTAGACATCTTGGCGGAGCGGGCAGCCTGGTGTTCGATAATATCAGGGTCACTTCATGGCATGGCGCTGCCAATGAGGACACAAACGGCTGGTTCGCCGTAGAGAGTTGGGTGACTACCAACGCGGCATGGAGCACCAATTCGCTCGAACTCAGAATATCGCGAGCTTATTCGAATGCCCTGCAGTATGTCATGTCACCAGCGCGTCCAAATGGAGTTGGAGTTCTTTCTTTCCGCAACCGAAGCCTCGACGGCCAGGCTGTATCATTCGACGTTCAATATGCAAGCGCCACAGACGGGCTCTGGATGACCGTTTTCTCATGGACCAACAGCTCCACCGATTGGCTGTCGCCACAAAGCTACATCGAATGTCCTGTGGATCAGTCTGGCTTGAAATACGTGCGGATACTCCACACCAGCACCAATCAGAGCGCCTGCCTGCTGCTCGATGATATTTCCCTGTCCGATTATCTGGGCTACGATGATTTTACATGGGTTGCATATAACGCCCTTATCACACACACCCAGACCAACCGCCTCCTTACGACCGATGGCAACGTCAAAGGCGCATATCTGAACAAGGACAGCACCACAGGCATCGCTCCGGGAGCCAGTCCGTATACCAACGACATGCCATATATCCAGACTGCGTATCTTACTAACGGCATCGGCGAGGTCAGTTTCTGGTATAGAAATTGGGGCGGCGGTTACCCACCCGCCGCCTTCGTAATCAAGGCAGCCCCCACCCCCACCAACCCTCCGTCCACGTGGGCCACCCTTTATGCTGTGAGCAACATAAATAATGAGACGTTCCGTTATTTCTCACAATCCTTCTACGAAGCCACCAGTCATTACCTCCGAATTTACTGCCAGACTGCAGCCGGCGGAAGGCTTTGCCTCGACGATCTTCTTGTCACGGCGCCTTATGGCGCAAACATGAAGCTGAGAAACCTTACCACCGACCCCGTCATCCCTCTTCATACCAATACGGTTCATGTTTCTGTTGAGTTATATGATTTAACTCTCCAGCCCATCATCACAAATGCGACACTATATTATCGGACGGGCACCAATCCCTGGGCCAGCTGGCCGAGTGCAAACGCAATACCCATGATTTTGACATCCACCAACGCCGGCAGACGCACTTACCGCACCGCAACCCCAATCCCCGCCAAGGCGGTTGATACCGTGGTGCAGTACAATGTGCAAATCGCATTCTACGGACTGTTCAGCGAAAAAACCAGTCCCCAACGGTACTCCGGCTTCGCAAATCCATCATGGTATTATCCTGTTGACCTGAACAGCGGTCAGGCAGCTACAACGCCTTACTACATTGTCTTCTCCTGCCTGCCGGGAGCAGTATGGATAAATGAAGTGAACTATAAGCTCCGGTCGGACGAAAACACAAACGAGTATGTCGAAATCTGCGGGCCTGCCAACGTTCAGATAAAAGATTGGCGCATAGAGCTGGTTGACACCATGGGCGAACTGTATGACTACTGCACAATCACAAATCTCTATATCCCCCATTTCACCAACGGATTCGGATTCATCGTGTTCGGGGATCCTGAGGTTAAAAACGTCACTTACATTTTCACAAACCCTGTAAGCCAGAACCTTCAACAGAATGGCGGTGTGAGGCTTGTCAGGAGCATGGGCGCATACGAACAGCTCCTTTGCTACGGCCCCAGCGGAGACGTGCTGACAAACATGGGTTATGAATATATCGGCCAAAAGACGAGTACTCTCGGGAGGAGCTCCCTCTTCCTTCAAGGCACTGGAAGCGTCTATAGCAACTTCACATGGACCTGGCGGCAGGGAGGCATATGGTACTCTCCGGGCATAACAAACGCCAGTCAGACGTTGCTAGGCTCCTATATCCCACCGCCGGAACCGATATTCATTATCATTCAATCATTCACCCCTGGAGCCGCAACCAACCTGATTGTCTTTGGCGTTTCTGGAACCACAAATCCCCTCAATGCGGCGCCTGTGTATTCGACCAACCTTCTAAGCGGCATCTGGTATGCAATTACGAACGCTACTACGATAGGGTCAAGCGGCGTATACACGCAGTGGTGGTCGGCGCCTACAAGTGCCTCAGTTTACTTTTACGCGGTTTCTACGAATTTTTGACGATATAATGACAACTCCGTATTGCCATCCGCATATGCTAATATAAAGAAAGTCATTTATGGTGTCAGAATGTCGGAAAAAGAACGTCGGATCCGAATCACCGAATCCGACCCGATAGGCTGTTGAGCAAATGAACCGAGATCGTGCGATTTTCATGCTGCCGCTGATGCAACGTAACGAATGCAAACATGCAGTATTTCGGTTCTCAGCAGGCATAGGTTATGCTACACTCATATTTGATGAAAACATCAGGCACCTTTAAATCGAGGGGCGCAGCTGGAATACTGACCGTGCTGTGCCTCAGCCTGGCTCCTTTGCCCGCACTCGGCCAGGCAATGGTGTCATTTTCGAACATAACCACTGATCCCCTTGTGCCGGTTACCGGGAGCAACGTCACCCTCTCGCTGGATATTGTCCCACACAACGGAGCCGAGTATGTTACAGTGTGGCTTTACTATCGCGTCGGGACTAACGGCAATTTCTCATCGGTATTCATGAACGAAGTCGGCACATCCCTGCATTTCATTGCTTCCAGCCCCATTCCTGCACAATCACATCCCGGCACGCCGGTTCAGTACTATTTCACTGCTTACTACTACGGCCCCGACCCAATGTCGCCAACAAACCATCCCTCTGATGGGCCCAGTAATCCGCTCACCTTCGTTTTCCATTCGCCACCCTATTCCTCTTCATATACGTCCGCATGGGTCTCTGTGACCACCACTCTGGCCGTGGTCAACCAGAGCCTCCACTTGATGAACAACGGTCAGTGGATGGGAATCATGCCAACAAACAGTCTTATCAATCCTGAATTTCGTTTTTATACTTCCGCCGTCGGAGTCACAAACAACTGGGGCGATACCAATCAGGCATCTCAAACCATGCCACTGTTCGGGCTAGCCGATATCTTCCCGGCAGCCAACATCAAAGCCTCGTCCACTAACGATGGGCCGTACTTCCTTTTCAGATTCAATGAAGTTAACCGTGAATACAGCATCCATCGCCGTACTGTCTTTGTTAACTTCGACTCATGGACAGAGGCCGACGCCGGTTTTGGCGTATATACCAACACCGAGGGTTGGATCATTTCAGCAGGCCGGACCACCACCAACTCTCTCGAAGATCAGCAGCGAACATTCAGCGGCCGCTCATGTGTGCTCGACCCTGCAACAAACCTGGCATTTGTCCGTTCGCCTGTCCTGTCAAACGGTGTTGGAGAGATTCATCTTTGGTGCCGTAACTGGGAAACAAACGGGTACCCCCAGGCAGGGTATGTGATAGAGGTCTCAAGCAACGGGAGCATCTGGCGCACTGTGTTGACCGTAACCAACATCCTTACACCCGATTACCTGCATTTCTCACACACCCTCGCCGAGCCAGTATGGCGCTACGTCAGAATCAGCAGCCTGACGAA
>CALETX010000259.1 GCA_937920455.1 uncultured bacterium | reverse complement strand
GAACAAAACCAGGAGGAGGCTACAATGAGGAAGACATTCAGATTGTTCATTTGGATTGGTATGATGGTAACGGCATGTCTGGCAACAGGGCGCGTCTTAGGTCAAGTGACGGTTGATTCGGAATTGCCGGATTACAAGCCTGTGGAGGGCATTTCCGGCAATCTGAAGAGTATTGGCTCGGATACGATGAACAACCTTATGACGCTGTGGGCGGAGGGGTTTAAGCGGTTTTATCCGAACGTTCAAATCGAGATTGAGGGCAAGGGTTCCTCGACTGCGCCTGCGGCGTTAGTATCCGGCACGGCGCATTTCGGGCCGATGAGCCGCCCGATGAAAGAAAAGGAGATTGACGAGTTTGAAAAGCAGTTCGGTTACAAGCCAACAGCTCTCGCTGCAGCCATCGACATGTTGGCCGTCTATGTCCATAAGGACAATCCGATCCAAGGTCTATCTCTGCAACAGGTGGACGCCATTTTTTCAAAAAACCGGAAAGGAGGTTATCCTAAGGACATTAGAACATGGGGCGATGTTGGATTGACCGGTCCATGGGCGAATCTGCCAATCAGCTTGTATGGGCGTAATGCCGCATCCGGCACTTATGGTTACTTCAAAGAGCACGCCCTTTTCAAAGGCGACTTTCGAGATGAGGTTAAGGAACAGCCAGGTTCCTCATCTGTTGTTCAAGGTGTGGCAAGCGAAAAAGCCGCCATCGGATACAGCGGCATAGGATACATCACTGCCGATGTGCGAGCGGTTCCGCTGGCAGCGGCCGAAGGTGAACCGTTTGTCCAGGCCGAACCAGCACATGCATATAGTGGTGATTACCCTTTGTCGCGTTTCCTCTATATATATGTGAACTTCAAGCCGGGGGGGGAGCTGGATCCCCTCAGGCGAGAGTTCATACGGTACGTGTTCAGCAGGCAGGGCCAGTTGGACGTAGTTAAGGATGGTTATCTGCCTGTGACGGCCGATATTGCCAGACAACAGATGGCTCAAGTGGGATTGAAATAGGAGCTAACACAAGTTGTGGGGGCATGCGGAACACTGCGTGCCCCCCACTTCCTGGATCGGCAACAGATGATAAAAGAACAGCCCCGACAGTCACCAGTCTTTGAGGGCACACGGATTGTGCACCGCAAAACTAAGACTTCGGTTAAACTTGCGAACGCCGTTGCAAGGACATTAATCAGTCTGGGCGGCGCTCTTACCATCCTTGCTGTTGCAACTGTTTGTGTCTTTCTGGTCACGCAGACGATTCCTTTGTTCCGAAGCCCATCGGCGCGCGAGGCGAGAAGGGGCAGGGTGTTCTATGAAACGACTCAAGCTGTTTCCGCCATCAGGCATTTGGGAGTGGACGAATACGGAGTGCTTGGGTGGGCTGCGTTTGGGGATGGTCTGGTGCGTGTTATCCACATGGTAGATGGTCGGACAATAGGAGAGCTTAGTCTATTTGATAGTACAAAGCCAGTGTGCGAAACTTTTTCGGTTGATGGAGCCGCTGCTGCTGGTTTTGCGGATGGGACTGTCCGATATGGGGCAGTCAGGTTTCATACGCGATCTGCCACTGATCAGGACATCCTGGAAAATTTCCGGGACATAGCTGTGGGCGTCAGTGTGCCGTTGACGAATGGCTCGATTGTCAGGGTTTCAGAGGATCAGTTCCGAATTACGGACCTGCTGGTAGAAATGGGCGACCCTATTCTTTTGCAGGCTGGGCATGCGGTGCAACTTATAGACATTTCGGTTGGAGCTCGTGGTCCCGTCCTGGCTGCAGTGACGGACGATGGTTTTTTGCATGTCAAAGGGGTACGGCAACGCCGAAATCTGATGACGGGGAAGGTCAGCGAGAGCTTAAGCGGAGGTCAAATTGAGCTGGCTCCGGCAGATCGAACGCATCCTCCGATGTGGTTGATGATGACCGGGTTGGGAGATAACGTATATCTCATCTGGGAGGATGGCAAATGTCTCCGCTATGATACGCGAGACATGGCCAGGCCAGAACTGATGGAGAGGCTTGACTTGACGCCGGAGCCTGGGGTGGACGTCACGTCATGCGTCTTTCTTATTGGCAAGACGTCTTTAGCGGTAGGCGATTCTGTTGGGAGGGTCCGCGTCTGGTTTCGAACAAGGCCGCCGACATGCAGTACGCCGGATGGTCTAGTGTTGACCATGGCTCACGAATTGCCACCGGGCCGCGCTGCCATCTCGGCTCTGGCGCCATCGTTGCGCACGAGGATGCTTGGTGCGGCTTTTCGTGACGGTAGCGTCAGTCTCTATCACGTGACAAGCGGACGACTCTTGCTTAGCATGTCCGGTGCTGGCACTGGTCCCATAAAACTGAGCGCGTTAACGTTGGCCCCCAAGGATGATTCGCTTTTCGGGATCGGTGAGCAAGAGATTGTGCATTGGCGCCTGGACGTGCCACATCCCGAAACCAGCATAGCATCCATTTTCCTTCCTGTCTGGTATGAGGGAGATGCCAAGCCTTCGCATGTCTGGCAGTCTTCGAGCGGCACTGATGATTTCGAGCCCAAGTACGGCCTGGTTCCCCTGATCTTTGGAACCATCAAGGCGACGGTTTACGCCATGTTATTCGCGTTGCCTCTGGCGCTGCTCGCAGCTGTGTATTCAAGCGAAATAATGCATCCTCGTGTGAGGGCGCTGGTGAAACCGGTGATCGAGATGATGGCCAGTATGCCCAGCGTCGTTCTCGGTTTTCTGGCTGCCCTTGTGATAGCACCGGCGGCTGAGCATCGCGTTCTGCCCATTCTAGTCTCGCTCGTGACGGTGCCGTTCTGTGTGTTGGCGGGCGGGCATATATGGCAAGCTATCTTCAAGAGTGATTCATCCTCGCTGCGCCGATGGCGCATGGCTGGGATTGTTCTTGCCGTCCTGCTTGGACTTGCGTTTGCGCGTCCAGTGGCTGTTGTGGCAGAGAGGTTCTTGTTCGCAGGCGATATCAAGGCATGGTTGGATGGCCAAAAAGGGACAGGAACCGGCGGGTGGTTCATGATCACGCTGCCTGGCGCGGCCGTCATGATGACATTGCTTCATGCAATCGGAATCGCGCCGTGGTTACGAAGGCGGCAGCATGATCTACCGGCATCTACTGCCGCCTGGGTTGCCCTTGCAATCTTTTTGGGAATGACGGTGGTGACAGTGGCTCTCGCTTGGGGCGCGGCAGTGTTGTTGACCTGGGGGCCGTTTGGGCTCTGGAATCTGGATCCGAGAGGTGGTTTTCTCGGGACTTACGTCCAACGGAATGCGCTGATAGTGGGGTTTGTCATGGGGTTTGCCATCATTCCGATACTGTACACTTTGACAGACGATGCTCTTGCTTCCGTTCCTGAACATCTTCGCTCTGCATCCTTAGCTTGTGGCGCCACTCCGTTGCAGACGGCGATTCGTGTTGTTATTCCAATGGCTGCCAGCGGCATTTTTTCAGCCATTATGATTGCCCTTGGCCGCGCGGTGGGCGAGACGATGATTGTTCTTATGGCGGCGGGCAATACGCCCGTGCTGGATTGGAATATTTTTAATGGCTTTCGGACGCTTGCTGCCAATATCGCTGTTGAGATGCCTGAAGCCGTTCGCCATTCTACACACTATAGAATGTTGTTTCTGGCGGCGCTAGTGCTCTTTGCCATGACATTCTTTGTCAACACTCTAGCTGAGATTGTACGACAGAGATTCCGAAGGAG
>CALETX010000258.1 GCA_937920455.1 uncultured bacterium | reverse complement strand
GGATCTCGGGTATTATCGCGCTGATCGTTTTTGTCATCCTTGTCTTTGCCCATTGGCGCTAAGGTACTGTCGGCGTGGCTGCGAGCTGCCCCTCCAGATGCCATTTCTCTCCATACGCCTGGCCCCCAGCGCGGGAAAATAGTCTGAAATAGTACACCAGGCCTTAAGTGGCGGCTATGGATCGCATTTCGCGTCTGTGTAACGCGGCTGGCACATGGTATCCCTTTTTGTCCGGATAAGGTGTCACAAGATAGAACACGAAATGTCAACAACATGACCCTTCTTCACCAGGCCTGATGTGGCGAAGGGGAACGGGCGCTCTACTTGCACTGCCGTGCCGGTCAGGCATTGCTTGGAGGGACGGCTTCCACGCCGTCCCCAACACTGCGGTGCGAGCGAAGTATGGTCGGGGAGATGGGATTTGAACCCATGACCTTTTGGTCCCGAACCAAACGCGCTACCAGTCTGCGCTACTCCCCGATTCGAATAAGCGCAACAAACGTCCTGCAGGGACACTCTACCGTATAACTCTGGATAGTCAATTCCGCTGTGGGCTTGACGATTCAGCCTCGTATCTGGCGAGAGCCGATGAAATTGTCCTAACTTCATCGCCGCTGAGCCGTATCGTTCCGGCGCCGGCATTTTCTTTGACTTGTTCCGGCGTTCTGGCTCCTGCGAGAACATGAGTGCATCCCCTTTGACTCAAGGTCCATGCAAGCACGATCTGGGAAATAGTTGCGTCATGATCTGAAGCGATCTTCTCAAATTGTTTCAGCAGCCGGTCAATGCGTGTGATGCTATCCCTGCTGAATCGAGGATTATTCCGTCTCTGGTCGCCGGGTCTGAAGACGCGATCCGGGCCGATCCTGCCAGTCAGCAACCCCTGGGCCAACGGTGAATAAGCCAGGAAGGCGATGTTTTTCTCTGCGCAGAATGGCAGGAGATCCTTTTCGTGGCCGCGGTCGAGCATGTTGTATTTTTCCTGATCCGAATCCACCTGGCCGGCATTGCGGTATTGCTCCAACTGGGGAATGGTGACGTTGCTGACGCCAATGGCGCGGATCTTGCCTTCTTTTTTGAGCTTCAGGAGTTCCTCCATGGTTTCTGCGATTGGCGTTGTGCTTTCCTGCCAGTGAGTCTGATAAAGATCAACATAGTCGGTTTGCAGCCTGCGCAGACTCTGTTCGATCTCGTATCGGATGGACTCGCTGCCCAGATATCGGAACACTCTTCGAGTCGGGTTCACGTTGGTTGGCGATGAATCGTCGGAGTCAAAGAAATGGTCTCCTTTCTGGACATGCCACACCAATCCGCATTTTGTGGCGAGGACGATCTTCTCCCGATACGGTTTGATGGCTTCGCCCACGATTTCTTCGGAAGCGCCGAAGCCGTAAATTGGCGCTGTGTCAATGAGATTTATGCCCTCGTCAATGCCTGCCTGTATTGCGCGGATGGCGGCCTTGCGGTCTGTTCCGCCCCACATCCAGCCGCCTATTGCCCATGCTCCAAAACCTACAACAGAAGCCTTGATGTCTGATTCGCCAATAACTCTGAACTCCATTGCCGTATCTCCCTTCTGCTGCGTTTTGTCATGCAGCGCCCGATTGTTTTTTCAAATCTGCCAGTACCATAGAGGCTTGTTTTGCAATGTCGTCCCACGCGGCCTCAACTGACACACGGCCATCGTACCCGCCGCGCTTCAGGGCGGCGAAGAAGGCTGAAAGATCGCACGGTTCTAGCCCGGGGGCCTTTCTGGATGCGAACGTTGATATGTGAACGTGGCGCAAAAGTCTGCCGTTGGCGACTATGTTTTCCAAGGGCTCTTTTTCAACCGCCCAGTGGTATGAGTCGATGAGGAGCCTAACATTTTCGTGGCCAACGTCCTGCACATAGGCGGCAGATTCAGCCAGCGAGTTGAGGATGTTGCATTCCTTCCTGTTCAGCGGCTCAACGGCTATTGTAATGCCGTGTCGCTGGGCGATTGGCCCGGCCATTCTGCCGAACTCAACCAGTTGGGCATATGCGCGGTTGCGGTCGAATCCATCTGGCACCCGGCGCGCTGAGCCGGATCCGAATACAATTGTGCTCAGGCCTGCGCGCTGAGCGCGTTCCATGACATTGGCGACGTAGTCACGGAGGCGGTTCATGTCCGCGTCCGGGCCGGTTATTTTGAGCGTGGCCGGGAGAAAACAGTTGGCTGCTTCGCAGGGCAGGGGGCAGAGCCGTATCTGGGCCAGGACGGCCGCGAATGCTGATTCAGGCTCAAGCCCCTTTAGGTGACCGGTGGCATTGATTTCGATGTAATCAAATCCTGCCCTGGCCAGCGCTTCTGCAACTGTCCAGTCCGTGCATACGCCGAATTTCATGTTGTCCCTCCTCTTTCTGTCAGTGTTTTGTGGTTATTGCAGATAGAAAGCGTAAAGCCTCGAGCGCGGAGCGCCCCATGTTTTTTCCAGAACGACGCGAACACCCTCGACAGTTTCATTGATCGGTATTCTAACGAGACGCTGGTGATTGTCGTGGATGTGTTCGAGAGTGCTCCATTTGCCGTTGTGCATTAGTTCAATGAGCATGTCTTTTTGTAAAGTGTCGGGCAGTGATGTCAATTGATCGTCTCGTTGGTGAAAGCTCATTTGGACGTTCTTATCCAAGGCGCTGTCAAGAATCAGGACTGCTTCAGCAACGCGGCATGGCTTGCGGAATGTGTACGCGATCCAGTCTCCAAGCGACCAGGTCCAGCAGTGGGGATCGTTGCCGACCTGTCGGTTGATTCCGTCGCGCACCGGTTCTGGATTTCCATGCGACGCAGACAGGTCGGCTTCAGTGGTCAGAGTGCAGAACTGCTGCCGTGTCCACGGAATGTAGGCGTCGTCGCTGAGCAGGAGTTGTTGCAGATCGTGAACCCTGGTGCCTAGTGCGCGCGGTGTGACACCGTATCTGGCGCACAGTGCGGCTGCGGTGCCGGCGGCCTGGCCCATGCTGCAGCAGGTTCCCATTACGCGGGTGGAGCTCATGGCTGCGTGTGTGCAGCTTGCGTTTCTACCGGCGAACAAGAGGTTTGAGATATTGCGCGAATAAAGGCATCGGTATGGAATACCGTATGGAGATGGTGCGTGGTGGAAAATGGTTGCCGGCGCTCCGAGTCTTACGGCCTCGAATCCCGCAGGATGGTGATCGTCCATGCTCCATCCGCCGTATGCCACGATGTCTGGAAAACGTCCCTCGGCTTCGATGTCATTTTGGGTGAGAATGTAGTCGCCGACAAATCGTCTGCTTTCGCGCTTGGCCGGAAGGAACTGGATCCACTCCAGAGCCCAGTTTGCCGCCTGGTTGCGGTCAGGGCAGCGGTTCTTAATGTGATCCCAGACGCCGAGAGTAATTTTGAGAAGCTCGTCTCTGAGTCGCTCGGTGTCGCGGATGGTGTCGTATTCCCCACCGAGCTCAATCCACCAATAACCCATTTGCCACCAACGATGGTCGCTTGAGCCGTAGGGCAGGTCCTCGCAACGGTAAAATTTCCTTGCCCATCTCGGCGGCTCGAACGGCTGGGGTGTGTTGCATTCGCGGGATTGAAACAGACATGTCATTCCCATTGTGCATTTATCCGCAACTTCCGGTGCAATGGACTCGTTGAATTCGGAGCGTGCTTCCCTGCCCATGCGGAACTCTGCGCCGGTTAGAGGTGCAAGGATGCCGTCGCCAGAGCAGTCTATGAAGATTTTGGCTTTGACGGTTTGCAGCGTCTGGGTGGTTCCCTGCCAGCCCGTA
>CALETX010000257.1 GCA_937920455.1 uncultured bacterium | reverse complement strand
CGGCGCAATTGGCATATGGCGCAAATACAAAGGATTGGCATATTTCGGTGGAGATGCAAAAATGGCGTCATGAATACTCGCTTCTGGCGATCTTGCGAGACAGTTGGCGAGAGGGGCAAAGAGTGGAGGTAGCGTCATGTTTTCGAAAATACTGATTGCAACGGACCTTTCGGCAGCCTCGCACGCTGTGGTGCAATGCGCGGCCGGATTACGTTCCTTGGGCGCCACTGATTGTCTGCTGCTACAGTGTTTGAACGTGCGAAAGCCCTATGCTCCCGGCGTTGATCAGGCGACTGGGGTGATCGGGAGAACGCTCCTCGACCAGAAGGCGGTTCTGGAACAGAGTGGTCTCCGCGTAAAGGCCGAGGTTGTTCCTGGTTTTGCCCAAACAGAGATCAATCGTGTCGCGCGGGAGCATGAAGCATCACTGATTGTTATTGGCTCCCATGGCCATACGCTGCTTGGCGAAGTTTTGCTTGGCGGCGTGGCCAGCGCGGTGCTTCATCACGCGGACAGGCCTGTCTTGCTGGTGCGCGTAGAGCGCAGATGCGAGGACGGCGCCATGTGCGTGTTGGGCAATGCTTGTGACTTTACTCGGAGCATACTTTTCCCAACCGACTTCTCCGAGACTGCGAATCATGCGTTTCAAACGGTAAAACGTCTCTGCGCTTCTGGCGCCGGAGAGGTGAGCTTGTTTCATGTTCAGGACAAGGAACGTATAGAGCCGCATCTGAAGGATCGCCTGGACGAGTTCAACAAGATTGACGCAGAACGACTGGCGGCGATGCAGCACGCTCTTGCCCAAAGCGGCAAGGCTAAGGTTAATGTTTCTATACGATTAGGTCATCCTGGCCAGGAGATTCTCCGTGAAATCGAATTCCGGAACGCGACAGTAGTTGTGATGGGCAGCCAAGGGCGCGGGTTTGTGGACGAGATTTTTTTGGGGAGCGTGAGCCACTATGTGGCCCGGCGGTCGTCGGTGCCGGTGCTGCTGATTCCGGCCGTGAGGAGGTAGAGAAAATTGGAGGGAATGTTTCCGCGGCTATGGTGGCAAGTTCGCCACAAGGTCGTCTGGGGGGCGACTTTGGGAGGAGAGATGTTTTGAGACTTAAGGGATAGGAAAGCAACTCACAATAGAAAGGAGCGGTCGAATGAAAATAGAAGTCTTGGGGCCGGGCTGTCCGAAATGCCACAACACGGCTCAGAATGTGAAGCAAGCGTTGAAGGAATTGAATCTTGTGGCAGATGTCGTCAAGGTTACAGACATCAAGGCCATGATAGAAAGGGGCGTCATGATGACGCCTGGATTGGTTATAGACGGCAAGCTTGTTTGTTCTGGGAAAATCCCTACTGTGGAACAGATCAAGGGATTCATTCAGGAGCAGAGAAAGGAGTGAATGAGACATGAGCAAATACGGCAAGTGGCGTGGGATTCCAAGGGAAGAGGTCCCGTGGTTTCCGACGGTGGACGAAAACAAGTGCAAGGGCTGCAAGGAATGTTTTAACTTCTGTCGCCAGAAGGTGTACGCATGGGACGACAAGAAGAACAAGACGAGGGTCGCGGAGCCATTTCGCTGCGTTGTCGGATGCAGCACGTGCGCTGGACTGTGCAAGGAGGGCGCAATCAGTTTTCCGCCTCTGACGGTGCTACAGAGCCTTATAGAGAAACAGAGGTGAGATATGACACAGGAGTTGAAAGACTATCTGGGAATACCAAGGAATCTGATTCCTTGGTTCCCCAAAATAGACCAAGCTAAGTGCAATGGCTGTGGCATATGCGTGAAAGCGTGCAAGCATGAGGTCTATGCGCGCGATGAGAGCAGTCAAAAGGCTGTTGTGGCCAACCCCTACTATTGCGAGGTGTATTGTCAAAGCTGTCAGTTTCAATGCCCACAAGAGGCGATATCATTTCCGAACAAAGCAGAAGTCAAAGAGATATTCAGAGAACTGAGGAAGACGTATCCCCCGCGGTAAGCGGAGGGCAAAGCAAAAGGAGGGATAAAACAATGAAAGGCAAGCCGAGGTTTCTACTGTGTGTGTGTCGCGGAGACTGTCCCGGTTTCGCTCAGCTTGATATTTGGAAGTTCATGAATTATGTGCGCAACGAACTGGAGGTTGAATACGCGATCACTCATCCGCAGATGTGTGTTGATGATGGCGATCGGTTCTGGAAGGACTACGCCAAGAAAGATGTCGTGTACATTGTTGCAGGCTGCGATCCCAAGATGCAGAGAAAGATGTACAAGGACGCGCTGGCCGAGGTTGGAGTGGATTTTGACAAGCAGGTCTTCCCCATTGATCTGAGGAACACTCCGACCGAACAGGCCATGCAGAAGATTAAGGATTTTGTCGAAAAAGTGAATCAGCAGGTCGCAGGCATTTGACAGATCGGTCGAAGTCCTGTTTTTGGGGGCTGCTGGGAAATAGTGTCACAGGATCTCGGCGGTTTCTATTACGCCTCATTCGACGTGATACATTTCGGCGCTTGGACTCAGTTACAAAGGTAAAAGCAGTGCCCCCACGGCGAAGGGCCGCGAGGATCTTTTCCTTGCACGCTAACTAGCCGAGGCCTTGGGGAGGAGGGGAGGAGTTTAGTTTGTTTCGTAGGAAGCGGCGCAACTGCACGTGTCGAGAAACCGAGATGACAATACATTGCTGGAGAAAGGCGGAGGAATACCATGACTTCTGAGACTGTAAGAAGCAGCGAGGGCGGCTCTGAAAGCCCAGCTCGCATGGGCTGTTGCCGCGGCAAAGGCAAATGGGTATGGATCGTTCTTGTTCTGGCTGTGGTGTGCGTGCTGACTGCAAAAAATGCGGGTAAGAGGTCGGAAGGGCTTGCCAGCTCGCCTGGTGGCGACAAGACGGCCCCGGCAGAGGAGCCTACGGTCTCGACGACTGAAAGCTCTGTTCCTACTGCCGAGAAGCAGTCGCTGCCTCGTCTTGTTGATCTAGGGGCCAGCGCCTGCATTCCATGCCGGATGATGGCGCCGATCCTTGAGGAGCTTAAGAAGGAGTATTCTGGCGTCTTCAGGACGGAGTTTATTGATGTCTGGCAAAACTCTGAGGCGGCGCGGCGGTACGGTATCAGGGTGATACCCACCCAGATTTTCTTCAACGCGGAAGGCAAAGAAATCTTCAGACATGAGGGATATTTCAGCAAGGAGGATATCCTGCAGACATGGAAGAGGCATGGCATTGACGTTACCAAGAAATAGGCATGCAAATCTATGCAGAAGACTCTTAATGTTATGATTAGCGTCGCGCTATTGTGTGGCGGCGCGTCAGTCATTGCGGCATTTGCAGATTCTGGCGGCCAGACTGTCATCGCCTGTTATCCAGACCTGGCCTGCGGAGCATTGACTCATGCTCGGCTGGGGGAACTGCCTGATGGGGTATTGCTCAGATCTGGCGAGATACAGGTTACAGAGAAGGATCTGGAAGATTTCATTTCGCGGAGTTGGCTGGCGGATCAGCTTCGGGCGTTTCGGTTCTTTGCCCTGGAGCAGGAAGCGGCCCGGCGCATCGTTGCCTCGCTGGCAAGGAAAGCCTCGTCGTCGGCAGAGACTGGCAGCATCAGTGAGGAGGAAGAGATCGGAGCATACTTGCAACGTGTGATCAAAGTACCGGCAGTGACCGATGCCGAGATTGCGGATTACTACGAGAGAATCAAGGGAATGATCCCACTGCCTCTGGAACAGATTCGAGATCAGATCCGCCTTGAGATAGAGGCAGAGAAGCGGCAGGACGGCGTGGAAGCGTATGTTCGTGAACTGGGCAAGAAGGTGGATATTGTCGTTTCCGAATCATGGGTCGCAAAGCAGTCGAGTCTCGCAAAGAACAATCCTCTGGACGAGGCCCGATCAAAAGGCAGACCGGTGCTGGCCGCGTTCAGCTCCGGAAGCTGCTGCGGACCAGACACAGCGCTGCCCCTGCTGCAGGAGATCGAACGTAAGTTCGGCGATCGTGTGAGTGTGATATATCTGGATGCCCGTCGGAACCAGGTGTTGGGCATCCGTCTTGGGGTTAAGGGTATTCCAACATTTCTGCTTTACGGCAGGAACGGCAACGAAGTGTTCCGCCACACAGGAATCATTGATCGTGAAAGGTTAGTCAGGGAGATCGAAAAGGAGGTTGACGGGATCAGATGATGCATCATCTATTCGACACGTTGACGCACGCGGTGGATGGCGCTCCAGCCATTGCAATGGCGGCATCTTTGGTATGGGGCATTTTGAGTATTTTGCTCAGTCCATGCCATCTGGCCAGCATTCCGCTGGTTGTTGGATTTATTGATAGGCAGGGCCAGATCACGACGCGGAGGGCCTTCATAATTTCACTCTTATTTTCCGTGGGAATACTCATAACGATTGGTTTGGTTGGGGCCATAACAGCGGCGGCTGGCAGAATGATGGGCGATGTGGGTCGGTGGGGAAACTACGCAGTGGCAGTCATTTTCTTTCTTGTGGGACTTTATCTGGTCGACGCAATCTCACTGCCGATACCGAGTGCAGCCCAGCCTGGTATGCAA
>CALETX010000256.1 GCA_937920455.1 uncultured bacterium | reverse complement strand
GTGCGGCACGAGGCTTTTTGGCACAAATCGTGCTGGACAAAAGTGTCGAAGTTTTGGATAGTATGATTGGGGTGAGAATGATGACTAACCTGAATCGTATGTTGATGGTGTGCTGGGTATCGTTTTGCGTTGGTGCGTTGGCGTTGGGTGCTGACGATGAAAAGGACGAACGGTTGGATAAGGCAGAGCAGTGGAAGATGGCTGCTCAGAACCGAGAGATGGCGGCTGCGACGCAACAGGTTCAGGCGGAAAACCTGCTTGAGCTGGCACAGACGATGCGGAACAAGGGATATCTCAAAGATTCGGAGCGGCGTTACAATTTCGACAAGGCGGGTGATCTGGAGAAGACCGCTGGAGATTTGCTTGGCGCTGCCTTTCTGAACCTGGACAAGGCGATAGGCAATTGGCAGAGCGTTGCGGAATTGTACAAGACCCTTGGCGAGAAGGACAAGGAGACTGATGCAAGATTGAATTTCGAGGCCGTAAAGCGGGCGGCAATAGATGCTTGCGCCGCGGCGGGGGACGCCTACGAGAGGGCAGCTGATGCATATTCGCCAGCAAATGCTGCTCAGCCGATGAAAGAGGCGCAGGCAAGCGAGAAGGCTGCCCAGTTCAGAGAAATGCTCGCTGCCCGGCAGCGTTGATCCGTAAGCATTGAGCTGACCGAAAGCCCTGTCAACGCAACAAACCGGCGTTCGATAAAAACGATAGTATTCCGGCCGCTATTCCTCGCGCGATTTTTCTTTTATAGGATTCATCGGCTAGGGCGTTTTCCTCTGCTCGATTGGAAAGGAATCCGCATTCGACCAGAATAGCGGGGCAGGTGGCGTTTCTCAGCACATCAAAACGCGCTCTCTTAATTCCACGGTCCTCGGCAAATGTTTCGGACAGGATGAGACGGTGAATCTCATAGGCCAGAATCATGTTAGCGGCATCGAAGGCCGGTCCTGAAGAAGACTCGCTGTTGGCCGATGAACTGGAGGCTGGAAACAGGAATGTTTCCAGCCCAGATGCATTCGAGTTTTCCGCCCAGTTGGCGTGGATGCTTATGAATACGTCAGCCTTGTGGTTTCTGGCGAAATCTGCACGGTCCTTGAGCGAAAGAGAAACGTCATTAGTGCGTGTGAGGAACACCTGAATGCCGGAGCTGGAAAGTTCGGTCTCGACCAGAGATGCGATGGCCACAGTCAGATTCTTCTCGCATGTGAAGCTCCCCACCGCTCCAGAGTCTGCTCCGCCGTGCCCCGGGTCTAGAACGGCGGTTGGGGGTTGAGATAGCACAAACACCCGATCTGGTCTGAAGAGTGGATCGAGAATGGAGACGGCGTCTATCCTGCTGATGTTCAAGCGTCCCTCACGCTGACTGGCTGCATCGTGCATCCAAATCAGGATTCCATTGAAAACAAGGCGGCGGCTTTCCGGCTCAAACTTGAGACACACAGTATGGGATCTGAGCAGCCATTCTCCTGTTGGCATAACGGTTGGAACCATGCCGTAATGCAAGGCCACGCCAGAGAGCGATAGCATCTGTGGATCGGCGACGGCGTTCTGACATGTGAACGCGTTGAGGAGGAGAGGCAGCAGTGCTGTTACCATGATAGTGCAACGCGACATGGGCGGGCTAACTATCATCAGACGCGCTGGTTTGCAATGGCAATTCACCCGGCGCGTGACCTGCTGCAGATGCGATCTGTAGGTAATGTCGAGTATGAGGGAAGGCATTCGCCGGCGGTTGCACAGTTTTATCGCTCTTGACTGAAATTGGCGGGGGGTGTAGAGAAAAAATCTGAAAGGAATGATTGTCGGGAGGTGTATTCCACATGGCTGAGGTTACGGTTGATCGTGTGCCACGGCAGGTGCGAGACATGTTCAACAAGGGTTGCATGGCATTTGAACGCGGCAATTACGAATACGCGATAGACCTTTTAATGGCATGTGTTGAGGCAGTGCCGGGCTTTCTGCAGGCGAGAAAGTTCCTGCGCGCGGCAGAGATAAAGCTTTTCCAGGAGAAAAAGGGCAGCCTGTTTTCTCGCATGACGGGGGGCTTCTCTTCGATGCCTACTTACATGGCGGCAATGGCCGCCTTGAAGGCAGGAAAGGCCCAGAATGCCCTTACGCAGGCTGAAAAGCTATTGAGGAACGATCCCCTCAATGTGAAGTACATCATGCTTTTTGCCGATGCGGCCATAGCGGCGGGTCTGCCGGAGGCGGCCGTACAAACTCTCGAGGTGGCTCGCGAGACCTATCCGGACGATGCGGACATAATAGAGCATCTTGGGCACCTGTATACACAGCTGGAGCAGCCCAAGCTGGCTCGCCAGACCTTTGAGCGGCTATGCGAATTGCGGCCCCACGACCCCGCGGCGATCAAGGCGCTGAAGGATGCGACCGCGCGTGAGAGCATGTCGCGCGACGGCTGGGCCAAGGTTGCGGCTACTGGCGGCAGCTACAGAGAAATTCTTAAGGATACCGAGGAGACGCAGCTTCTCGAGCAGAAGGCAAAGGCAGTGTTGACGGACAAGGATATAGACTCTCTGATAAAAGAGGTGCTCGGACGTCTTCAAACCGACCCGGACAACATCGCCCATTATCGCGAACTTGGTCGGCTGTATACGCAAAAGAAGGATTTTGAGGCTGCTGTTGAAATATTGACAAGAGCCGTCGAAAAGAATCCAGGCGATCCGGAAATTGATGCGGCGCTGGCAAACGCCAAGATTGCCGGAATGAGCGCGCGGGCTGAAGCTCTGAGGGCAGAGGGCAAGGTTCAGGAAGCTGAGGCCTTGGAGATGGAGCGCGAACAATTTCGGTTCGACAACCTCAATGATCGAGTGCGCAGATATCCTCACGACCTTAAACTGAGATACGAGTTAGGGGTAATGTTGTTCGAGAATGATTACCTCAACGAGGCCATTCAGCAGCTTCAGCTTGCCCAGCGCGGATTGCAGCAGCGGGTTTCTGCTCTGTATTATCTCGGCCTGTGCTTCAAGGCAAAGAACCAGTATGACCTTGCAGTGGAGCAGTTGAAGAAGGCCCTGTCAGAAGTCGGTACGCTCGACGACCGGCGCAAGGATATTTTGTACGAACTAGGCCAGATATCAGAGACGCTTGGCAAGCGCGAGGATGCCGTATCATATTACAAGCAGATTTACCAGATGGACATCGGATACAAGGACGTGGCTCAAAAGGTCGAGGCTGCTTACCAGCAAAAGTAATAGAGGGGTCACGCGTTGCCTGGAAGCGACGGCTGCGGCCATTTCCCTTCCACAGCATTTTTGATGATCTCTTGCGTGTCTCTGGGAAAATCCTGACGCAAAATCCATTCTATAAAAGCGCGGTCCTGCGCGATCACATCCTTCAGCGGTGTTCCCTTTTTTCTGCCGAAGTTGATGACAATCTCTCCCTCCACCCACCGCAGTTTGCCCGTTCGGTCCACCCAAGAGGGATCCCTCGGATTGCAGTATCTGTGGAGACCTTCAACATCGCGCGGCAGGTCGCCGTAGCGCATCAACTGTCCTTCCAGGACCATCATGGTGGCAATGGCGTCTGATTCGGCATTGTGCGCATTGAAATGCATTTGTCCGCAATAGAACGATAATGCAGCTGTGAGGTCTCGCGGCTCTTTCTGGTGAAAAATGCGCTGCGGATCGATCACTCTGTGTTTTTCCATGTCAAAAACAAAGCCTGCTCTGTGAAATTCTTCGACGAGCAGGGGCAGATCAAACCTGATTATGTTGTAACCACATAGATCCGCGCCCTCCAGCAGATCGGCCACCTTTCCTGAAATCCTTGCAAAGGGCGGGCAATCCTTCACATCGGCATCTGTAATGCCGTGCACAGATGTAGCTTCCGGTGGGATAGGAATGCCGGGATTCACTCGGAAAACGTGAGAAGAGCGTTTTTTTTCGGGGGTGAGAATGACCAATGCAAGTTCCACGATACGATCACTACGGGGATTGGTTCCCGTGGCTTCGATATCAAGGAAAGCCAAGGGACGATCAAGCGTCAGGCATTGGTATTGTTGAGACTTTTCCATGAATTCTGAAATCTAGACCATACCTGCCTTGACAACAAGGGCAAACGCTCAGTCTTAGTGGCTGTTATTGCGGAATGAGTTCAGTAAGTCGTATTGCAAAGTTCCTTCTAAGAGTTAGACGTCTGACATGAAGCTGAAAATCCTGTCTGCATGTCCCGGCAATCCTTCATGGCCGAAGTCCGGATATATTGCCAGACGCTTCTTCGCGCGAATCTTGTTGTAGGCCGCAAACTGGGTTGATGGCGGGCAAATGGTGTCCATGAGGCCCACACCCATGAAGACCTCGGCCCTTATTCTGGGACAGAGATGCTGGACGTCTATGTATCCCAGCTTGGTAAATATTTCTTTTTCGTGCTCATGGCACGGATCGAAGCGCCTGAAATAGTCATTGAGTTCCTGATAGGCTGCTTTGGCAAGGTCTATTTCCCAGACTCTCTGGTAGTCGCAGAGGAACGGATAGACAGGAGCTGCCTTCCGCACGTCGGGTGCCAACGCGGCGCATGCCAGAGTGAGGCCACCTCCCTGACTGCCGCCAGTGGCGCAAACGCGGGAGGGATCAACCTCAGGCATGCCCATGACAAGACGCGCGAGTTGAGCAGTATCCAGGAATATCTGGCGGAAAAG